>JAUMYC010000198.1 GCA_030528845.1 Eubacteriales bacterium | reverse complement strand
ATGGTATAATGAAGGCGAAGCTGAGCGCGCTGCGCCGGGATAATTCAGTTGGGAGGCAGATACTATGGACAAGCGGTTTTCTATCGGCGTGATACTCGAGTCGTTCCGTCTGCCCTTTGAGCAGGCCGTGCAGAAGGCGGCCGAGGTAGGGGCGAAGGGCCTGCAGATCTATGCGACGAAGGGCGAGATGGCCCCGGAAAACATCACTCCCGCGCTCATCCGCGAGCGCAGGCAGATCATTGCAGACAACGGGCTGCAGGTCGCGGCGCTGTGCGGCGATATCGGCGGCTTTGCGCATGAGGAGCGCAATGCGGAGCAGGTCGAGCGCTCGAAGAAGATCCTTGATCTCGCGCTGGAATTCGGCTGCAATATCGTCACGACGCACATCGGCGTGGTGCCCGCGGACAAGAGCGAGAGGATGTACGACGTGATGCACCGGCCCTGCAGGAAGCTGGCGGAATACGCCAAGAGCGTGCAGGCACATTTTGCCGTGGAGACCGGCCCGGAGCCCGCCGACGTGCTCAAGGCGTTTCTGGACGATCTGGGCTCCGACGGAGTGGCGGTGAACTTCGATCCGGCCAATCTGGTCATGGTCGCAAACGACGATCCGATCAAAGCGGTGTACACGCTCAAGGATTACATCGTGCATACCCACGCCAAGGACGGCGTGCGCCTGTACGATTTCGACCCGGTCGATTATTATGCCCGGCGCGAGTATTACCGCGCGGAGAAGGGCCCGGCCTATCGGGAGATGCCTCTGGGCGAGGGCGCTGTGGATCTTAAGGGCTGGGTCGACGCGCTGGAGGAGATCGGTTATAAGTATTTCCTGACGATCGAGCGCGAGGCGGGCGACACGCCCGAAAAGGACATCCGCAAGGCGGTGGAATTCCTCCGGGCGATCATCTGAGAGATATGCGGACGGGGAAGCAAGCTCCTCCGCCACCCTCGACGGGTTTGTGCCGGGGATCGTATAAGCTGTTCTGTATAGGTTCTTTGAAATGCGTAGGCGGGAGGGCGCAGGCCCTTCCGCCTTTTCTGTGGCGCGGCAGCGGCGATATTCTTTATGAAATTGTAAAGCGCCCGGCGCTCTTCCGCTTGAAGGGCAAGGGGGAGATGTGGTATACTGCTGCTTGTAAAGAACCGGAGAGGTGCAGGATATGGAAGAGAACTTCGGCATCCGCCGCATGCTGCAGATCCAGGACGAGCTGCAGGAAAAATATAAGGGAAAATGGGATCCCATCGGGCCCGACGCCGCAAAGGACAAGTTCATGTGGGCCGTGGGCGAGATGGGCGAAGTGATCGAGATCTTCAAAAAGCGCGGCGTGGGCGCGGTCATGCAGGAGCCGGAGGTGCGCTGCCATTTTATCGAGGAAATGGTCGATGTGTATATGTATCTGGCGGACGTGCTCAACTGCACGGGCGTCACGCCGGAGGAGTTTGCGCAGGCCTACGAGAGCAAGCACGCCTACAACATGCGCCGCGATTACGCCAAGGGCAGCAGGGATATGTTCAAGCCCGCTGCGGAGGAGAACTGATGCCGCTCAGCATTGAAAATATCACCAAGAGCTTCGGCGAGAAGGCCGTGCTGCGCGGCGTGAGCCATGTCTTTCCCGAGCGGGGAGCCGCGCTGCTGGGCGGGCCCTCCGGCTGCGGCAAGACGACCTTGCTGCGCATCCTCATGGGGCTGGAAACAGCCGACAGCGGCAGCGTACACGTCCCGCCGGGCGCGAAGATCGCCGCAGTCTTTCAGGAGGACAGGCTCATCGCGCATATGAACGCGCCCGCCAATATCCGTCTGGCCTGCCATGGCGCGCAGGAGCGAGCAATCGCCGAGGCGCTGGCGGAGCTGGGGCTGGAAGGCTCGCTGCAAAGCCCCGTCAAGAGCTTTTCCGGAGGCATGCGCCGGCGAGTGGCCATCGCAAGGGCCGTGCTCGCGCAGCCGGATCTGCTCTATCTGGACGAGCCCTTCACCGGGCTGGACGAGCAGGCGCGGGAAGTCGCCGCAGGCTTTATCCTTCGCCACATGCGCGGCGGGCTGATCGTCATCGTGACGCACGACAAAGAAGAGGCGCAGCTGCTCCGCTGCAGCGACAGGCTGATCCTCGGGGAGGGATGACGGACATGGACGCACGAAAATATCTGGAGCGCATCGGGATCGGGGAAATCCCGCAGCCGACGGCGCAGAGCCTTGCGCGGCTGCAGGCTGCGCATCTGATGCACGTTCCCTATGAAAACATCGATATCCTCTGCGGCGTGCCGATCGTTTTGGAAAAAGAAAAATTGTATGAGAAGATCGTGCTGCGCCGCCGCGGGGGCTATTGCTTCGAGCTCAACGAGCTCTTCGGGCATCTGCTGCGTGCGCTGGGCTACGGAGTGACGGATCTGTTCGGCCGCTTCCTCAAGGGAGAAGAGGGCATTCCCATGCGCAGGCATCATGTGCTGCTGGTGGAGGCGCCCGGCGAGAGCGAGCGCTTCCTGTGCGATGTGGGCGTGGGCTCCGGCTCACCGACGTGGCCCGTGCGGCTGGTCGTGGGCGAGGAGCAGCAGCAGGAGGACGGCGGCCTGTATCGCTTTGCGCAGGACGAGCTGCTGGGTTATGTGCTGGAGGAGCGCCGCCACGGGCAGTGGGGGCCGATCTACTCCTTCACACTCGAGAAGCAGCTGCCGGTGGATTTTGTCGCGGCTTCGTTCTATTGCGAAAAGTCGCCGCAGTCCATTTTCAACAAAGAAGAGATGATCTCTCTGCGCAGGCCCGGCGGCGGCAGGATCACGCTCGACGGCAGCGCCTTCCGCGTCTTTTCTGCCGAGGGGGTGCGCGAGGAGATCGTGGAAGATCCCGCGCAGAAGCGCAGGCGCATCGCCGAATGGTTCGGCATCGTATACGACGAGGGCAAACCGGAGGCCGGGGCCTCTGTTTGATATTAGAAAGCAACAACGACAGTTTTGTAAGGAGGTTATTCCAATGTATGTAGGCGTTATCGTCCGACTCCATGAGGATATCGAGAATGAGATCAAGAAGGTGCACGATTTTGGCATGCATTCCTGCCAGCTCAACTGCTGGGACATGTCCATGTACACCAAAGAGCTCGCCGAGCGCACCGCCGAGGCCTGCAAAAAGTATGACGTGCAGGTCAGCTCCGTCTGGGCCGGCTATTCCGGGCCGAAGGTATGGGATTTCGTCTCCGGCCCGCTCACTCTGGGCCTGCTGCCGGAAGCCTATCGCTCCCAGCGCGTGGAAGATCTCAAGCGCGGCAGCGATTTTGCCGAGATGCTGGGCGTGGATCAGGTCATCACCCATGTCGGCTTCATCCCGGAAAACCTGAACGAGGCCGCGTATAACGGCATGATCGTGGCGCTGCGCGAGGTGGCCAAGTATATGCAGAAGAAGGGCCAGAAGTTCCTCTTCGAGACCGGCCAGGAGACCCCCATCACCATGCTGCGCGCCTTTGAGGACATCGGCACGGACAATCTGGGCGTGAACCTCGACCCGGCCAACCTCATCCTCTACGGCAAGGGCAACCCCGTCGACGCGCTGCACGTGCTGGGCAAGTACATCATGGACGTGCACGGCAAGGACGGCATGTATCCCACCAACGGCCGCGAGCTGGGCCACGAGACCGCTCTGGGCCAGGGCCATGTGGATTATCCGGCGCTCATCAAGGGCCTGAAGGCCTGCGGCTACGACGGCCCCATCACCATCGAGCGCGAGATCTCCGGCGAAAAGCAGATCGAAGACATCAAGATGGCCAAGGAAATACTGGAAAAGCTCATCGCCGAGGCTTGAGACTGCGCCAAAATCAGATAGAAAAAAGCGATCCTTCCGTTGCGGGAGGATCGCTTTTTCTCTGCGTTCAGGGCAGCTGCGCGGGCGAGAGGAGAGTGCAGGGCTTTTTGAGGCGGATGCTGAAGCAGTCCTGCGGAGAAAGCAGCGCAAGGGCCTCGCGCTGCGCCTCCATGCGCGCGTCGGGCTCGAGCAGCAGCTGATCCCCGGCAAAGGGCGCGAAGAGCAGCGTCTCGGGCAGGGGTTCGTCCTTTGCGAAGGTGAGATGGCACGACTGCAGCGCGCTCGTCCAGCCGTCCGTCGTCTTCGGCTGGCCGTAGAGGTATTGTGCGTCGTAGGGCTCGCCCTCTGCAGAGACGGCGAAATAGGAGAGCGCATGGCCCGGCTGCCCTGCCTCCCGTTCATACACCGCGTAATCCACGACGATGGTGATCCCATCGCCCGCGTCGGAATGATAGAGCGCGTTTATGCTCAGATCGC
>JAUMYC010000027.1 GCA_030528845.1 Eubacteriales bacterium | reverse complement strand
CGCAGGCTGCTCGTCTGTTCGCCGCGCCCATCGATCAGATCGTGTCCGCAGGCCAGAAGCTGAATCTGCCGGTCACGCGCAAAGGCGGCGGTCATTTTTTTGATCTTGTCCGCATGCCAGACGTCGTCCTGATCACATAAAAAGAGTATATCTGCATCGCAAAGATCGAGCGCATGGTAGAAATTTTGCGCATAGCCGAGATTTTTCTCGTTTTGTACGCAGAGGAACAACTCCTCATGCCCGCAGGCGCGCACATATTCCTGCAGCCGGTCCATGGTCCCGTCCGTCGAACCGTCGTCACAGCAGACAATGATATCCGGCAGGAGAGTCTGCCGGAGCAGCGAATTGAGCTGCTCCCTGAGAAACTGCCTCCCGTTATACAGAGCGATCACAACGCCGATCTTCATTCTTTCTCTCCTCATGGAAAAACTGGGCCGCACAATGCAGGCGGCCCAGTTTTTGTTATGCGAGCTTATCCGATACGGCTGTTGGAATGCAGCGCGCGCAGATTCAAGCTCCTGAGTTCCGGATAATCCTCCAGCGAGAACACATAAACGACGTACTGTGCGCTCTTGGCGGGGATGAGCTCGTCGTACACGTCAAGCTCGTCGATCGGCAGCCTCTTGGCGACGACCGTGTTGGAGGTGTACAGAAGCGCTTCGTTGCCGAAGATGGTGCCGAGAACGGCGTAGGGCTTGCTGTTGTAATAGCAGGCGCGCACGACCAGGTTGTTGCCTACGAATTGGGCGTCGGTGATCCACGCGCTGGGTTTGCCGGGCTTGTAATCGCCGCCGGTACGCTTATACGCATTGGCGATGACCTTGATCGTGCAGCTCGTCTTCACATTCGGGTTGCTCTCGGAGGTAGCGGTGATCACGGCCGTGCCGGTGGACAGGGCGGTGATGCGGCCGTCGGCGTCTACGCTTACAACTTCGGGCGCAGAGCTCTTCCAGAGGATGTTCTTGTTGGTGGCGTTCGTCGGAGCGACCTGTGCGCGGATCGTGCCGCTCGCGCCGACGGTCGTAGTCACAGAGCGCTTGGAGAGCTTGAGCGCGGAGACTTCGATCTCCTTGACGTGGATGATGATCGATGCGCTGACCTTTTCGGACGCGGACGCGGTGATCTGCACGATGCCCTTCTTATGCGCGGTCACGACGCCGTTCTGATCCACAGAGGCGACGGTCGGATCGGAGCTCGTCCAAACCAGCGCAGAGGCGGGAGCGGTCGCCGGAGTGATCGTCGGCGGGAGCTTGCCCTGCTTGCCGGCGTAGATCGTTGCGCTGCTCTTGCGGAAGCTGACGGAGGTGATGTCGTGATCCTTCACAGTGATGCGGCAGCTGGCGGAAGCGCCGCTGCTGGAGACCACGGTGATCGTGCTCTCGCCGCGGGTCAGGCCGGTGATGACGCCGTCGGAGGTGACGGAGGCAACGGCGGGGTTGCTGCTGACCCAGGTGAGCTGCTTATAGGAAGCGGTGGAAGGATACACCTTCGCTGCGATGCGGATCTGGCCGCCGGGCACGACTTCGGCCTTGTCCGTAGAGATCCTGACGCTCTGCACGGCCTTTTCGGAGGGGAGGACGGTCACGCGGATGCGCGCGGATTTGCCGCTCGCAGTCGTCGCAACGACGTAGACCTTTCCGGTGGAGGGGCCGGCGGTGATGACGCCTTCCTCACTAACGGAGGCGGCGGAGGAGCTCTGCGGGTAGGTGGTCCAGGTCACGCGCTCGGCGCAGCCGGCAGGAGTCAGTACATAAGAAGCGGAATACTTCTGGCCGACGCCGATGAACAGGTCGCTCACGCTGCAGCTGATGCTGTCGGCGATGTCGGTAACGGTGACGGCGCAGCTGGCAGTGGCCTTTCCAAAGGTGACGGTGATGGTAGCGGTGCCGGCTTTGCGGCCTATGACGAGGCCGTAGGAATCGACGGAGGCGATGCTCGGGTCGGAGCTGCTCCACTGGAACGCGCCGACGGCGGAGACGGGCTTGACTTCCGCCGAGAGAGCAAAGCTCTCGCCGCGGATGATCTGAGCGGTAGTGCTGCTGAGGGTCAGTTCAACGGGGATCTCCTGCACGGCGGGCAGGATCGCCTGCGTTCCCGCAGCGGTTTTGTACTGCAGATAGGCATCTGCGCCGCTCGTCTTGCAAAGAGAGCTGCTCACCGGCAGATAAGTGGCGCCGTGGTTGCATTGCACATTGGCGACCATGGCCAGCTTGGAGATATCGGCGCCTTCGCTGTAGAGAGCGCCGCTCTGGCAGCTGACGGTGCAGCTTTCCGGCGTGCAGCCGCCCTCCGTCAGGATCCACAGCCAGTTGCCGTCCGCGCTGCCGATGCCGATGTGGGTGATGTTTTCGGCAAGAATGGCCTCACGGAAGGGCTTGACGCTCTCCTGCTCCGAGGTACGCAGCGTGTTGATGATCGCGGCGGGAGCGGTCTTGTCGTCGGTAAGGTTCTTCATATAACTTTGCGTCGCGCTGACATAGCTGAAGCCTGCTTCCTCCAGAACGGAGGCCCAAGGCTTTCCGTCCGGGCGGTTTTTATCGTCCATCGTCTTGAGCTCGACGGCGCGGGTGTTCGCGGCGGTCTGCAGCGCGCCGGACATGGAGAGAGGCTGACGGCCTTCCTCGGCGCGATAATCGTTGATCAGCTCCAGTAGAGCCCATTCCGCAGGGGAGGCAATGTCTCCCGGGGCGGTCGAATTGACGGCCAGCGCGGGAAGACAAAGGCCGAAACACAGGACGGCCAGCAATGCGAATGTAATGAAATTGCGCTTCATAGCTTTCTCCTTCTTTTCGATCTTATCGATTCTTTTGCACGGTTGGGAGTCCGTCCTTCAGCGGGTGTCTCCGTGGTTTTCGATTTGTTCGTTGAGCAGGTCGATGTTTCCGCAGCCCATCGTGATCACGACGTCGCCGCTTTTCCAATTGGCCCGCAAAAGTGCCTCTGCGTCGTCAAAGCCCGGCGCCCATTCGGCCCGTATACCGCGCGCGCGCAGATCCCGCACGAGCATGCCGCTGTTGAGGGTCGGATCGGGCTGCTCCCGCGCGGCCATGATATCCGTGATCACCACGCGGTCCGCCTCGCCAAAGCAGCCGAGGAACTCGTCGTAGAGGTCTTTTGTGCGGGAGAAGGTATGCGGCTGCCAGACGGCCCAGAGCGTCTCGTGCGGCTGAGAATGCGCGTTGTGGATGGCGTTGCGCATCTCTGCGGGGTTGTGGCTGTAGTCGGTATAGAGCCGCACACCGTCCGTTATGCCCGTCAGTTCAAAGCGCCGCTTGGGGTTTTCAAACCGGGCGAGCGTCTCCGCCACGCGGCTCATCGGCAGCTGGCAGAGATCCGCCACGGCGATCGAAGCAAGGGCGTTGAGCAGGCTGTGCTCTCCGGGGATGCGCAGTTCTACGTCGCACAGCGGATGCCCGAAGAGAGTGGCGGTAAAACTGGCGCAGCCGGTCTCGTCGTAGGAGATCTGCTCGGCTGTGATCTCATTGTGCGGCTGCAGGCCGTAGGTGCGCGTCTGCCTGCCGCAGTTTTCCAACACACGCCGTACACGCATGTCGTCTCCGCAGCCGATGACCCAGCCGCCGGCGGTCGTCTGCGCGGCAAACTGTGCAAAGGCCTCTTCGATATGCTCGATATCGCCGTAGCAGTCCAGATGATCCTCGTCGATGTTGAGGATGAGGGCGACCTTGGGATAGAGCTTATGGAAGCTGCGGGCGTATTCGCATGCCTCTACCACGAAATAGCCGCTCCGGCCGAGCCTTGTCGAGCCGCCGAGGATCGGCAGGCTCCCGCCGATATGCACCGAAGGATCCGCCCCGGCCTCAAGCAGCACCTGCGAGACCATAGCGGTGGTCGTCGTCTTGCCGTGCGTGCCGCTGATGCAGATGGGGGTGGGGAAGGCGGAGGCGATCAGCCCCAAAAGCTCGCTGCGCTCAAGAGAGGCGATGCCGAGCTCCGCCGCCTCGGCCCGCTCAGGGTTGTCCGGCGAGATCGCCGCCGAGTAGACCACGAGATCTGCTCCGACGACCTGCCCGCGTTGCTGGCCGATGAAGATTTTTATGCCCTGTGCTTCCAGTTCCTCCGTTTTGTGCGAGGCGGAAGCGTCCGAGCCGCTCACCTGCACGCCCAGCTGCAAAAACAGCTTGGCAAGACCGGACATGGAGCTGCCGCCGATGCCGATGAAATGGGCTCTCTTTCCGCTGAATTGTTCAAAAACAGACTGCATCCGATCTTTGTCCTCCTGACCCGGCGCGGTTAAAAAATTTGAGAAAACAGAAAAACGCCCTGAAAAAAGGCAGGATTTTCCTATTCTTTATCGTGCTACTATTATACGCTAAAACATGCCGAACTGCAACCGGCGAGATATTGTTCCTTTTTTACGAACGTTAAGAAAATATATATTTGTTGTGAGCAAAAGAGGAGAAGGACAGGTTAATAGTTCGTAAGCCGGGGCTTTTTGGCGAAAGGAGTATGGAAATTGTTCGTGGAAAGGCGTATAATGAAGGGTGGATAGCAATGCACAGCAGCGGAGGGATAGGGAAAATGGAACGAATCAAGCGCGGCGAGAGGCTTGCCGCCATGGCCAGGATCCTGACAAACGCGCCGAATCGCCTGCATACATTGGGAGAGTTCTGCATGCAGTTCGATACGGCGAAATCGACCGTGAGCGAGGATATCGATATCCTGCGGGAGTCCTTCGCCCGTTTTCATCTGGGCACGATCATCACCGTGGCCGGAGCCTCCGGCGGCGTGATGTACCGTTCGCTCATGAGCCCCGAGAGCGCGCAGGAGACCCTTGGCCAGCTCGCCGCTACGCTCAGCGAACCCGGTCGGCTGCTGCCCGGCGGCTTTCTGTATACGGCGGACGTCTGCTCCAACCCGGATACGGCGGGCAAGGTGGGCGATATCATGGCGTCGCTCTATTGCATGCATAATCCCGATTTTGTTCTTACGATGGAAACGAGCGGCATCCCCGTCGCGCTGATGACTGCGCGCGCTCTGGACGTGCCGCTGGTCATCGCCAGGCGCGACAGCCGCGCCTATGAAGGCCCAGCCGTGAAGATCAACTACGTCGCCGGAAACGATAAGATCGAAACGATGACTCTGGCGCGCAAGGCCGTGCGGCCCGGAAAGCGCGCGCTGATCATCGACGATTTCACCAAGGGCGGCGGCACGCTGCGCGGCATGGCGGAGATGATGCGCGAATTCGACGCGCCCGTGGTGGGCATCGGCGTGATGATCGCCACTGCGGAGCCCGTGCGCAAGAGGGCGGAGGGCATCCGCGCGCTGCTCACGCTGGAGAGCACCGATCCGGAGGCAGGTTCGGCGATCGTGCGCCCCGCAAAGCTTGTATAAAGGTTTGAAAATATACGCAAGGCCATAGCGGAAGGCCCCCCCTCAGGGGGACTTTCCGCGGTTTGGCGTTTTGGCTGCAGGAGGATATTAAAAAATGATCGTGATCGTCGGTCTTGGAAACCCCGGCCGGGAATATCAGCACACTCGGCACAATGTCGGCTATGATATCGTGGATATTCTCGCCCAGCGCAATCATATCGTATTAGGGAAGAAAAAATGCAAGTGCGTGCTCGGAGAGGGCATGATCTGCGGCCAAAAGGCCGTCATCGCTCAGCCGCAGACGTTTATGAACCTCTCCGGGGAAGCCGTCGTGCAGCTGCGCGAATGGTATAAGCCGGAGGAGATCTTCATCTGCTATGATGATATCGATCTGGACGAGGGAAAGCTCCGAATCCGGCAAAAGGGCAGCGCAGGCACGCACAACGGCATGCGCAATATCATCGCCCTGACCGGTACGCAGGAGATCCCGCGCCTGCGCTGCGGCATCGGCCGCCCGCCGGAGCGCTGGGACCTAAAGGACTGGGTGCTCTGCGGCTTCAAAACGCCCGAGGAGCGCCAGCATATGTTCGATTCCTATATGAAGGCCTGCGAGGTGCTCGAGAAGTGGATCGCGCAGGGCTTTGACGCCGCGCAGAGGCATGCCGCGGCCTGCAACGCCGAATCCTGATGGAGGAACAGATGACAAACAACGATTTTCTGCGCTGCTTGTTTGAACCTATGGAGGAGATGGACAGCTTTCGGGAGCTCTCCTCCGCGCTGAAAAAGAACGCGCTGAATCTGGCCTACGGGCTTGATGACAGCCAGCGCGCGCACCTTCTGTGCGCGCTGCAGAAAAAGCTGGGCCGCACGCTGCTCGTAGCGGCCTCCAACGATATGTCCGCGCAGAGGCTCGCCGACGACATGGGCGCGCTGCTGGGCGGAGAAGTCGCGTTTCTTCCTGCGAGAGAAGTTTCCTTTCAGCGCATCGCTGCTTCCAGCAGGGAGATCGCCCTGCGCAGGCTGGATGCGCTGGGCAGGCTCGCCACAGGCAGCCTGCGCGCGATCGTAGCGCCTGTAGACGCGCTGATGTACCGGCTCATGCCGGCCGAGCTGTTTCGCAAAAATCTGATCCGATTCGAAGAGGGGCAGATCCTCGATCTCAACGAGGCGATGGACAGGCTGGTCGCGGCGGGCTACGAGCGCGTGGAGGTCGTGGAATCGCGAGGCCAGTGCGCCATCCGCGGCGGCATATTGGACGTATATCCCGTGGGCAGGCCGAATGCTCTGCGCATGGAGTTTTTTGACGACGAGATCGACTCTCTGCGCGATTTCGACGTCATGACCCAGCGTTCCATCGAGCGCATACGCGAGGCCGTGCTCTTTCCGGCGGCGGAGGCGTTGCTCACGCAGGAAATGGCGCAGGCAGCGGCAGACAGGCTCGACGAGGAGCTCAACGAGGCCTCCGGCGTGCAGAACGACAAGAGCGCGCAGACGCAGCGCAAGCTCGAGGAGGAATTCGACCTCATTCCCTTTGAGGAGTTTTTCCAGATGACGCAGGATGCGCCGCTGGAGGAGATGCCCTCGATGTGGGAACTGGGCGCGAAGCCCGCCGCCCCCAAGGCGGCAAAGAAAAAAGAAGAAAAGCCGGAGCGCCCTATGACGCCGCTGGTGCAGAATTTTCAGCCGAGGATCGACGCTCTGCGCGAACAGAAGCTGCCCACGCACCTTTCGAGCGAGGCGCTCATCCCGGCGCTGTATGACCACACGGAGACGGTCGCTGATTATATCGACCGGCCGCTGATCATCTTTGATCAGCCCGACCGGCTGCGCGAGCGCTGTGAAAACCGGATGCTTGAATTCGAAGAGCATTTTAAGACCGCGCTGGACCGCGGCGAAGCGCTGCCGCTGCAGGCCCAGTTGCTCTACAGCTGGGAGCAGCTGTGCGCGATGCTCTATCCCGCGGGCGTGCTCGCGCTGCAGCCCTTCCTGCGCACGGTCGAGGGTTTCCGCCCCGCCGGCTTGTTCAAATTCGAAGGCCTCGGCGCGTCGGGATATCAGGGCAATCTGCGTGAACTGGCGCGGGACATCAAAAAATGGGAGAAGGACGGCTGGAAGATCGCGATCCTCGCAGGCGGCGTCGCGCGCGGAAACAGACTGCATAAATCGCTCTTCGAGCTGGAATGCATGTCCGATTTCCATGAGATTGCGCCGATTGAACTGCCCGAAGGTCAGGTCGCCATTTTGCCGACCTCTCTTTCGCGCGGCTTCCTCTATCCCCAGATCCGGCTCGCCGTGGTGGCCGAAGGCGACATCTTCGGCGTATCCAAGCAAAAGAGCCGCGCAAAGGCCCGCTCGGGCGAAAAGGTGGCCGCCTTTACAGACCTGCGCGTGGGCGATTATGTGGTGCATGAAAACCATGGCGTCGGCCAGTATATGGGTACCGTGCGCCTGGCCAGCGAAGGCACCTACCGCGATTTTCTGCACATCCGCTACGCCGGCGCAGACAAGCTCTATGTGCCCACCGATCAGCTCGACCGCGTGCAGAAATACATCGGCTCGGAGGGGGAAAACCCCAAGCTGAACAAGCTCTCCGGCGGCGAATGGCAAAAGCAGAAGGCGCGCGTGCGCGCGTCCATTCAGGAGATCGCAGGAGAGCTGGTCAAGCTCTATGCCGCGCGTGCATCCGTGCAGGGCTATGCCTTCGCGCCGGATACCCCCTGGCAGAGGCAGTTCGAAGACGCCTTTGAATATGAGGAAACGCCGGATCAGGAGCAGGCCATCGCCGAGATCAAGGCGGACATGGAGCAGCCCAAGGTCATGGATCGCCTGCTGTGCGGAGACGTCGGCTACGGCAAGACAGAGGTCGCCATCCGCGCGATCTTCAAATGCATCATGGACGGCAAGCAGGCCGCGCTGCTCGCGCCGACGGCCATCCTCGTTCAGCAGCATTTTCAGACTCTGGTCAAGCGCTTCGGCGGGTTCCCCATCAAGGTGGATATGATCAGCCGCTTCCGCACCTCCACCGAGCAAAAGCAGGTGATCGAGGATCTTAAGGAAGGAAAGATCGACGTCGTCGTAGGCACGCATCGCCTTCTGGGCAAGGATATCGACTTCAAAAACCTCGGCCTTCTGGTGGTGGATGAAGAGCAGCGCTTCGGCGTGAAGCACAAGGAGGGGATCAAGCAGCTCAAAAAGTCGGTGGACGTGCTCACGCTTTCCGCCACGCCCATCCCGCGCACGCTGCACATGTCCATGGTCGGCATCCGCGACATGAGCCTTCTGCAGACCCCGCCGGAGGAGCGCTATCCCGTGCAGACGTATGTCGTCGAGTATTCCGACGGCCTCGTGCGCGACGCGATCCTGCGCGAGCTCTCGCGCGGCGGACAGGTCTATGTACTGTATAACCGCGTGCAGTCCATCGAGGTGATGCACACGCGCCTGAAAAAGCTGGTGCCGGAGGCGCGCATCGCCATCGGCCACGGGCAGATGCGCGAGCATGCGCTGGAAGACGTCATGCTGGACTTTTACGAAGGAAAATACGATGTGCTGCTGTGCACGACGATCATCGAGGCAGGTCTGGACGTGCCGCGCGCAAATACGCTCATCGTCTGCGATGCAGACCGCTTCGGCCTCTCGCAGCTTTATCAGCTGCGCGGGCGCGTGGGCCGCTCCAATCGTCTGGCCTACGCCTATCTGACCGTCAGCCCCAATCGCGTGCTCACGGAAACGGCCGACAAACGTCTCGCCGCCATCCGCGAGTTTACGGAATTCGGCTCTGGCTTCCGCGTCGCCATGCGCGATCTGGAGATCCGCGGCACGGGCAACCTCCTGGGCAGCGAGCAGAGCGGGCATATGGCCACGGTCGGCTACGATCTGTATGTGAAGATGATCGAAGAGACGGTGCGCGAACTGCGCGGCGACGTGCAGAAGGGAGACATCACGACGAAGGTGGAGCTGCATGTCGACGCCTTCCTGCCGCAGGATTACGTCTCGAGCGACCTCGTGCGCGTAGAAATGTACAAGAAGATCGCCTCGATCAACGACGAGGCGAGCCGGGACGACCTGATGGAAGAGCTGATCGATCGCTTCGGCGATCCGACGCGACCCGTGATCAATCTGGTCGATATCGCGCACCTCAAGGGCCTGTGCTCGCGCATCGGCATCGACTTGGTCTCCGGCAAGCCCGGCGGGCTGGTCATGCGTTTTTCGCAGAGCGCAGAGCTCAAGCCGGAGCATCTCGTCCGCGCGCTGCACGGCCATGAGCGCAATATCCGCCTTGCTGCTGGCTCAGCCACGCAGCTGATCTACTCCAACGGCTTGAGCCGTAAGTCGGATGAAGAGCTTCTGCAGGGCGCGGTGCCGCTGATGGAGGATATCGTCGGCAAGATCGTCGCCTTGCAGGAAAAAGACGGCGAGGGCGCGGTGGAACGCGCAGCAAGAAAAGTCCTTACAGGAGAGGGTGAGGGAAAATGACCCGCTTTTTACCCATAGACGCGCGGGACATGCGCGCAAGAGGCTGGGATGCGCCCGATTTCGTGTTCGTTACGGGCGATGCCTATGTCGATCATCCGTCCTTTGCGGCGGGTCTGCTCTCCCGTGTGCTCGAACATGCAGGCTATCGCGTGGCGATCCTCGCGCAGCCCGCATGGCGCGATTGCGAGGAATTCAAGCGCTTCGGCAGGCCGAAGCTCGGCTTTCTCGTGTCCGCCGGCGCGGTGGACAGCATGGTGAATCATTTTACTGCGGCCAAAAAACGCAGGCATGACGACTATTATTCCCCCGGCTGCGAGGGCGGCCACAGGCCGGATCGCGCGACGGTGGTCTATTGCAACCGTATCCGCGAGGCATGGGGTGATATTTTCATTGCGATCGGCGGCATTGAGGCCTCTTTGCGCCGCTTTGCCCATTATGATTATTGGGACGACCGCGTGCGCAATTCCATCCTTGTGGATTCCGGGGCGGATCTGCTCATGTACGGCATGGGCGAGCGAACGATCGTACAGATGGCGAACGCGCTGCGCGACGGGCTCGACCCGCGCGAGATGGCCATGCCCGGCACCTGCACCATGAACCGGGAGCCCTGCGAAGGGTATATCGAGATCCCGGCGTATGAGGTGGTCTCGCGCGACAAAAAGGAATACGCAGCGGCGTTCCGCGTACAGTATGACGAGCAGGACCCCGTCCGCGGAAAGGGAGTGGCCCAGAAGCACGGCAAGCGCTATCTCAACCAGCATAAGCCGGCGATGCCCCTCTCCCGCGAGGAGCTCGACGCCGTATATGCGCTGCCGTTCCTGCGCCAGTGGCATCCGATTTATGCGGAAAAAGGCGGCGTTCCTGCGCTCGATGAGGTCAAATTTTCCATCGCGGCGGTGCGCGGCTGCTTTGGTGCTTGCTCCTTCTGCGCGCTGACCTTTCATCAGGGGCGCATCGTGACCTCCCGCAGCAAGGAGAGCGTGCTCAAGGAAGCAAAGCTGCTTGCGCAGATGCCGGACTTCAAGGGGTATATCCACGATGTGGGCGGGCCGACGGCGAATTTCCGCAAGCCTGCCTGTGAAAAACAGCTGCGCAGCGGCGCCTGCATGCATCGCCAGTGCCTTGGGCCGGATCCGTGCCCGAATATAAAGGCGGATCATAGAGAATTTGTCGAAACGCTGCGCGAAATGCGCTCCATTCCCCGGATCAAAAAGGTGTTCGTGCGCTCCGGCATCCGCTATGATTACATGCTGCTGGACAAAAACAGCGCGGTGATCTCGGAGCTGGCCAAGCATCATGTCAGCGGTCATCTCAAGGTCGCGCCGGAGCACGTGGCGAAGGAAACGCTGCGGCTGATGGGCAAGCCGTATATCGACTGCTACGAGCGCTTCGGCCGCAAATTCACCGAGGCCAGCGCGAGAGCGGGGCTGGAGCAATATCTCACGCCGTATTTCATCTCCTCGCATCCGGGCTGCACGCTGCAGGACGCCGTGGAACTTGCGGTTTATATGAAGAAAAACCGCATTCGACCGGAGCAGGTGCAGGATTTCTATCCCACGCCCGGCACGCTTTCCACCTGCATGTACTACACCGGCATCGACCCGCGCGACGGCAGGAGCGTGTATATCCCGCGCAGCCCGGAGGAAAAGGAAATGCAGCGCGCGCTGATGCAGTACTTTATGCCGAGAAACAGAGCGGTCGTACTCAAAGCGCTGCGCAAAGCCGGTCGGGAGGATCTCATTGGCATGGGCGAGCGCTGCCTCATCTCTCCCAGAGAGATCGTGCGACCCGAACGCATGCAAAAGGGCAAGAGCGACCGAAAAACAGCGCCCGCTCAGAACAGGCAAAGGGGCGAAAGAAAGCCTGCGAAACGAAAGAAGTGATCGAACAGTGAACTGCAGACTGCGCATACACACAGACTCCGGTCTGTATAACGAAATACAAACTGAAGTCGGTATCAAATTGATTGATGCAATAAATACAGACCATGGTCTGAACGCACCCTGCGGAGGGCGCGGGACGTGCGGCAAATGCCGTGTGCGAGCGCTGGGAGGCCTGTCTCAGCCGACAGAAACAGAACTCGGTCTGTTAATGCCGGAAGAGCTCGCAGAAGGCGTTCGGCTTGCCTGCATGACATATGTCGAAGACGACGCCGAGGTCTGGCTCAGCAGCGAACGTGCGCAGATCCTCACCGGAGGAGTCGAAGATGCTCCGATCGAATGCAGACCTTCGCTTTTTGTGGAGAGAATTGTGCCTGAAACGGCGAGTCTGGAAGATCAGCGCGACGACCTGACGAGGATCCTCGAGGCTGCCCGCATGCCGAAGGACAGCGCATGTCCCCTTGAAGTGCTCAGAAAAATCCCCGAAATAATGCAAAAGAATGACGGGGAAATATGGCTCGTCCGCGATGCGCAGAGCGGCGCGCTTGTCGATCTTTGCGCCGAAGAGCCTGCGCTGTATGGCGCTGCGATCGATATCGGAACGACGACGGTTGCTGCTTATCTGATGGATTTGAAGACCGGAAAGACGATCGCGAGCCAATCGGCCATGAATCCGCAGCGCGCATATGGAGCGGACGTCATCTCGCGCATCGACTTTTCGCGCACGAACAGCGGCTTGAAAGAGCTGCAGAGGGCCATTGCGGAGCAGATCTCGTCGTTGATAGAGAAAATGCTCTCGGAAACCGGCGCGATGCGTGCGGATGTGCGGCATATCATGTGCGTGGGGAACACGGTCATGGCGCATCTGCTGCTGGGGGTCTCTCCCGAAAATATCGCTGTTTCCCCATTTGTGCCGGTATTCACGGGGCGACAGAAGGTGCCGGCACGGCAGCTTGGCATGCAGTTCGTGAACGCTTTTGTTGAGATCGGGCCGTGTGTGGCAGGGTATATCGGGGCCGACACGACTGCAGCGGCGTTGGCGTGCGCGATGGACAAGAGCGAAGGCACTTCTCTGCTGATCGATATCGGTACGAACGGCGAGATCGCGCTCGGCGGCAAAGCGGGTATCGTGTGCTGCTCGGCGGCGGCAGGGCCAGCCTTTGAAGGCGCGCATATCCGCTGCGGCTCCGGGGCAGTCGAAGGCGCGATCTCCAAAGTGCGGCTGCATGAGGACGGTTCGGTCGAGCTGGAAACGATAGGGCGGAGGCCGCCTGTTTCTATTTGCGGCAGCGGCCTGATCGACGTCGTGGCAGAGATGCTCCGCACAGGTATTATAGATGAAACCGGAAGGATCGACGAAGACGAGGCGGATGAGATCTGGCAGGAGCGTATTTTTGATTCCGCAGCCGGTCTCGCGTTCGCTCTGACGGAGGATCGCAAGGTGTTCATCTGTCAGAAAGACATACGAGAAGTTCAACTCGCGAAGGGCGCGATCGCCGCAGGAATTCAGATTTTGCTTAAAAATACCAAAGTCTGTTTTGAGAATGTGACAAAACTATTTCTTGCGGGAGGGTTCGGAAACTATATAGACGTGCATAACGCCTGCCTGATCGGACTGCTTCCGCCCGAGCTTGAGCAATGCGCAGAGCCGGTAGGGAACGCAGCCGGGACAGGTGCGCGCAGGATGCTGCTCAGCACCACAGCATGTAGTCGATGTGATGAGATGGCACGCAATATGCAGTATATAGAACTGTCTTCGCAAAGAGAATTCACCGAGCTTTTTTCCGAAAACATGCTGTTCGAAATTTGATATTTTCCGCGAATTTCAAGGAGCTCTCCGCGTTTGGAGAGCTCCTTTTTGCATGCGAAAGTGACCTTGAAACCTTCGAAATATAAATATTACAAAAGTTGTATTACAAACTATTGACAGACTTCGTTCGGTTACGCTATAATACCGGTAGAACAGACCGACTTCTGTACTTTTATCGGAGGTGCTCACCGTGCGTAAGGGCGATCAGAGGCGTCAGGCTATTATCGAAGCGGCCGAAGCGCTGTTTTATAAGAACGGCTACGAGGGGACGAGCGTGCAGGATGTGCTGGACGTGCTCAAGCTCTCCAAAGGCGGGTTCTATCATCATTTTGATTCCAAGCTGCGCCTGCTCGAGGCGATCTGCGCACAGAAGGTCGAAACGGCCTGTGTCTTTGCGCAGAAGGCTCTTGAAAACGCGGGAGAGGACGCGCTGGAGCAGCTCAACGCGCTGCTTTCGCACATAGGCCTGCTCAACCAGGATAATCTGGATTTTGTCGGGCTGATCATCCGCGTTGCATATGCGGGCGAGGGCGCTCTGCTGCGTGACAGCCTGAAAAGGGGCTATATCGAGCAGCTCCTGCCGGTGACAAAGCAGGTTGTCGCAGCGGGTCTGAAGCAGGGCGTGTTCTTCACGCTCTATCCGGACAGGCTGGCGGAGCTGCTGCTCAACCTTGGCGCCTGCCTTACCGATGAGCTCGGTTTTGCGCTGGCGCTGGATCGCGGCGCGCCGGAATGTACGATCACGGTCTTTGAAAAGCTCAACGCCTACAGGCATGCCGTCGAAACGCTGCTCGGCGCGCCCTACGGCTCGGTACAGATGTACGACATGTCGAAACTGATTTCCATTTTGAAGGAACTTGGAGAGCAGGAGAAACGTCTGGAAAGCATGGAGAATTCCGGAATCAGCGCCTGACGGGCGCGAGAGGGAGGATGTATGCAGAAGACGAACGGCTTTGGCGGACGTATCAGGAAGGCGCTTTTGTGGTTGTTTTGCGCAGCGGTCGCGCTTTGCGGTCCGCTCCCACAGAGTTTCGCTGAAATCGACCAGCCGCAGGAAACGCCCGCGCCGGCAGAAACGGAGTATGTTCCGGCAGACCCGATGGGCGATCTGCCGATCGAGAACATGTCCGGCCCGCTGAGCGGACTGATCATCGGCATCGACGCCGGGCATCAGGCAAAGGGGAATTACGATCACGAGCCGATCGCCCCGGACAGCGACGAGACAAAAGCAAAGGTCTCCTCCGGAACGCAGGGCTGCGTGAGCGGAGTGCCGGAATATATCACGAATCTGGAAGTCTCTCTGCTGCTGCGCGATGCGCTCGAAACGCTCGGTGCGCAGGTGCATATGACCCGCACAGAGCACGATGTGGATATCTCCAACATCGAGCGCGCGCTGATGTTCAACGAAGTAAACGCAGATCTCGTGCTGCGCATCCACTGCAACGGCGCTTCCAACCCGGAGGCGAAGGGCATTGGCCTCTTCGTCACGGAGACCGGCGCGATCGCAGAAGAATCCTATGCGATCTCCGAATGCTTGCTGGAGACGATGCTGGACGAAACGGGCGCGGAGCGCTACGGCATCTTCACCAGTGACGGATATACAGGCCTGAATTGGTCCGAGGTCCCGTCGATCATCGTGGAAATGGGCTTTATGTCCAATGCGCAGGAGGATCTCCTCCTGCAGGATCCGGAATACCAGAGCAAGCTGGTAGAAGGTATGGTCCGGGGGATCGCGCTTTATTTCGAGCGCGATCTGGCAGAGTAAAGATGAATATAGAAAAAACAGGTCTTCCCGCATTTGTGGGAGGGCCTGTTTTCTATATGATTTTTGGAGAAAAGCTCAACCCTGCCTGCAGGGCAGCACGGGCATGCGGATCGCTCCGGGCAGCAGCTCGAAGTCCGCACGGTCCACGTCGCGCAGCTCGCCGTCCATATTCAGCGTGACGCCTTTGGAAAGGAGCGTCGCTTTGGAAACGCGCATGCGCCTGACAAAGGGGAGCACGTCGTACCATCCGGGAAGGAAAAGGGGGAGGCACAGGCTGATGAGCCACTTGGGAAGCGCGGGTATATAGATCATATCGAGCAGCCCGTCTCTGGGGTCGGCCTTTCGCGCCACGCGCATGCCGCCCCCGTAATACTGCCCGTTGGCAAAGACCATCAGCGTGAAGCGCCCGGAGAAGGTCTGCCCCTGTGCTTCGAGCGTCGCCTCAAACGGCCGAAACGCCTTCACGGCTCGGATCACGCCGAGCAGATACGGCCAGATCCCGCTGTACTTTTCTTTATAGGCTTCCATCTGCCGCAGCACTTCCACGTCAAAACCCGCGCCGGCGACGTTCAGAAAGCGAAATTCGTTCGCCGCACCGGCGTCGATGACGCCGACGGGCGCGTCTAACTGCATGCGCAGGGCTTCGATGGGATCCTTCGGCAGGCGGAATACGCGCGCGAAGTCGTTTCCGGTGCCGCAGGGAACAATATATAGGATCGTGCTGCTGCCGATGAGGCCGTTCACGGCTTCGTTGAGAGAGCCGTCTCCGCCGACGATCACGACGGCCCGGGCGCCGTCTGCCGCCGCCTGTTTGCTCAGGTTGACGGCGTGGTTTCCTCCGTCCGTCAAAACGGTTTCATAGGAGATCCCCCGTTCGGCCAGAAGCGCCTCGACTCTGGGCCGCAGAGCCATCGGCTTGCCTGCGCCCGCCAGAGGATTTATGATGATGCGGAACAGAAAAATGCCCCCTCTTTTGTGATTCGCAAAGCATTTGAACTCAGTTATTTTTAGTATACAACCGAAATATATCATAAACGCGACGGTTTTGTAAAGCAGTCGCGTTTATTATAGCAGGACGGCTATTAATCTGTCGTCATATACACATCGACGTCAATTTCTACCTGCGCGGTAATATATCGGTCGATATAGCCGAAGGCCTCCCATGAGGGGATATCCGGGAAGGAAGCGGCGGCCCGCTGCGAAAAGAGGAAGGGATCCACACCGAGTGACTGGCATTTGCTGATCAACGCGTGTAGGTCCGCATCGATCAGAGCAGTTAGCGCATCGATGCTGCATTGGCTGCCCACGGTGAAACGCGCGCTGATCTCAATGCGCATTTGTTCGGACTGCGTATCGATCCGCACGCGTGGGGGAAAAGTCGGAGAAAGAGTCAGGCTCGTGCCCTCGCAGCTGTAGTCTATGCTCATCGTCTTTCCGCGCAGATAATTCATCCATGCTGTTTCCAAAGAGGAAAGCGTGCCGACCATCCGTTGGTCTCGAAAGAGCGCCGTGCCTGAGTATTCATTTTGGCTTCCGCCTTCCCGGGGCAGCGCGCCCGGCAGAGCATCCCCCGCGCGTCCCTCCGGCGTGAGCCGCGTGTGCATGCCGTCTGCGGTCGCGGCGAGAATGGCGATGGGAGAGCCGTAGATCGAATGCATATCATAATAGAAGTCGGAAAAATGCGTGTCCGGGATCCTTCCGGACGCCGTATGGTTCTCAAGGCTGGTCAGCAGCAGGCTCGAAAGGCGCGCGCCGAAGGGCGCGCTGACGAGCGCCTCGAGCATGGTCTTTGCCTCTCCTATGCTGACGATGCAAAAGGCCGCGTTGTAGAGCCGGTGGGTGAGATACATGTCGGAGACGATATTGTGCAGAAAATCGCTCTGCGCGATCTCCTGCGAAAAGATCACGGCCTTGAGCTGCGCAAGGTTGAGCGTGAGCGGGATGGACGTGCGCAGCAGGCCGATCGCCTCGGCAAAGCTGTGCGCGGTGGCGGAGCAGATGGTGTATGCACTGGAGGAGGACTGGCCGACCGAATGCAGGTTTGGCAGAAGCACGCTTAGCTCCAAACCGCCTTCATCGTTCAGATCAACGGAAAGACCGATGGCGATGGCCTGAT
>JAUMYC010000197.1 GCA_030528845.1 Eubacteriales bacterium | reverse complement strand
CTTCCACTCCGATCCGACCTGCAAAAACATGAAGAACGCCGTACAGACCAGCCGCAAGGCCGCCATCGCCCTCGGGCAGACGCCCTGCGAGGACTGCGTGGGTGATTCCGTCGGTGCCGTATACTATTGGAACGACGGCGGCAAGAACTACCACAGCGATTCCAACTGCCAGAACGTGAGCTTCGAGAACAAGGGCTCCAAGGCCGCCGCCGAGAACAAGGGCAAGACCGCATGCCCCACCTGCGTGGGCGTGCAGACGACCGGCTCCGGCAACAAGGTCTACTTCACCAAGGACGGCCGGTGGTATCACATCTATGACGACTGCAGGGGCATGAAGGACGCCGTCGCAGGCACCGTGCAGCAGGCCAAGCAGTATAACAAGACCCCCTGCCCCGAGTGCATCGGCACCTCCTCCGCCAACGTCTACGGCCGTAAGGACGGCCAGTGGTATCACATCGTCAGCGACTGCGGCGGCATGACCAACGCCTCCTACATCACCGTGGAGACCGCCAAGAAGGCCGGGCTCACCGCCTGTCCCACCTGCATCGGCGGCGGCACGACCGTCGGCGGCAACACCGGCGTCACCTCCACCGGCGAGAAGATCGAAGTCTACTGCACCGAGGGCGGCCGCTGGTATCACGCGGCGTCCACCTGCACGGACATGACCGGCGGCAAGGGCACGACCATCGCCAAGGCCACCAAGGCCGGCAAGACCGCCTGCCCCATCTGCCTCGGCTCTTCCACCGGCACGGGCAGCACCGTCACCAGCACCAAGACCGTCTACGCCACCAAGTACGGCTACTACTATCACACCGCCAAGACCTGCTCCGGCATGTCCGGCGCCACGGCCTACACCGCCGCCGACGCAGCTGCCGCCGGCAAATGCGCCTGCCCGGTCTGCATCGGCGTGACCGACACCAAGGTCTTCCTGAACGTGAACGGCGCGAGCTACCACATCAAGAGCGACTGCTCCGGCATGACGGGCGCGCAGTTCGTCACCCTCAAGGACGCGCTGGCGCTGGGCAAGGATATGTGCACCAAGTGCATCGGCACTTCCTCCGAGCTGTATCAGAAGTACGGCGCGCAGATCGGCGGCCCCGGCTCCGTCGGCGGGAACACCGGCGATGCCGACACGCCCGTGGCGGATTCCGGCTTCACCGTCTACTGCACGCAGAACGGCACCTTCTATCACACCGAGCGCTACTGCGGCCCGATGTCCGGCGCGAAGGCCACGACCCTGACCAAGGCCGCCCTCGCCGGCAAGGAGCCCTGTCCGGACTGCGTGAAGGCCACCACCGACAACGCGGTCTACTGCCGCGCGGACAGCCGCTACTATCACACCGTGGCCACCTGCACGGGCATGACCAACGCCTCTAAGGTGACCACCGCCATCGCCATCGCCAACGGCAAGACCGCCTGCCCCACCTGCGCGGGCGGCGAGATCACCGGCGGCGGCAGCACCACCCCCACCACCGGCGACACCACCAAGGTCTACTGCACGGTGAACGGCAAGTATTATCATAAGTCCGCCACCAGCTGCGGCATCACCAACGCGCAGGCCACCACCGTCGAGCGCGCCAAGACCGTGCACGGCAAGGAGCCCTGCCCGGATTGCTACGACCTGAACACCGGCGGCAGCACGAGCGTGCTCACCTCCGTCTATTGGAACCCCAACGGCGAGAATTTCCACCTTGAGGACGACTGCAGGGGCATGAAGGGCGCGGTCGAAGGCACCGTCGAACAGGCCAAGGCCGCCGGCAAGACCGCCTGCACCACCTGCTTCAACACCGACAACAGCACCCGCGTCTTCACCACCGCCAGCGACAAATATTACCACACCAAGAGCGTCTGCGACGGCGAGAAGAAGACCATCACCACCACCTACACCAAGGCTGTGCAGGCCGGCAAGAAGGGCTGCCCCAGCTGCACCGGCAATTCCTCCACCGACAGCAGCAAGGTCTACGCGACGCTGACCAGCGTCTATTACCACAGCAAGGCCAACTGCACCAAGGAGGATCTCGAGGGCGCTTCCGTCATCTCTCTGGAAAAGGCCAAGACCTACAACAAGACCAAGTGCCCCCAGTGCTATTGATCCAAGCAGCATAAAAAAGCCCCTGCCCGCGAGGAGCTCTCCTTGCAGGCAGGGGCTTTTTCTATGCTTTTTCGCCCGTTACACCGGGCATTCCATGAACAGCCGCTCGCCGTCGCCCAGCAGCACGACGCTCTCGTAGCCGGCCTCCAGCAGCCTCCGGCGGGCCTTGTCGTAGCCGCAGTCCAGATTCGCCGCCAGATGGCAATCCGAACCGACGATCGCCTTTCCGCCCAGCCTGCGCCAATACGCCAGCGAAAAGGCATCCGGATAGGGATCGTCCATATAGCCGCGGGCGATCGCGCCGGTGTTGACCTCCAGCAGCGCTCCGCTGCCGATCATGCGCTCCAGCGCCCCGCAGACGAGCCTGCGATAGGCCGGGTCCGCCGGGTCAAACAGCCCGAGCCGGCCGTTCCACTTGCGCACGAGGTCAAAATGGCCGATGATCTCCGGCCTGTATTCGCTCACATAGCCCGCCAGACGGTCGTAATACGCCTGCAGATAGGCCATCGCGTCGCCGTGATATTCCTCCGCGATGCACTGCGCCAGCTTCTCCGGGCTCCCGTCCACGCTCGCATAGCCCTCGCCCCAAGGCACATAATGCACCGAGCCGATCACATAATCATAGCCCTCGCGGCTGAAGTGCGAGATCGAATCCCGCTCTATGCCGATCCAGATGCGCAGCCGGTCGGCATATTCCGCCTTCAGCGCCTGCGCCTCGGCAAAATACGCCCGCTCGCCCTCTTTCGTCAGCCCGAATCGCTCGTCCTCGGCGTGCTCCGAAAATCCGAAGGAAACAAAGCCCTTGGCGAGCGCTGCCTCCACCATTTCCCTCGGCGTGCTCTTTCCGTCCACATAGATCGTGTGCGTGTGCGGCGATGAATACAGCATTCTCCGCGTCCTCCATCTCATCCGTTCTTCCCGCTGAATCCGCGTGTCATCTTGCATTATAGCACATCTGCGCAATTGACACAACCGCGCCCGATACGGTATCATATCCCCATCAAGCAAAATTGAGGTGATCCTATGAGCATTTTACGCAAACTCAAGTCCCTCTTCGGCGGGCAGGAGGAACAACCCGCGCAGCCCGAAGCCGCGCCCGAGATCGAAAACGAGCCCGAGCAGCCGCAGACGCTCAGCCCCGAGGCGCTGGAGGAGGCTCGCAGGCGCGAGGAGGCGCTGCTGGAAAAGCTCTCCACTTTTCATATCGCGCAGAAGGACACGCAGAACACCAGCTTCCTGCTGATGCATTCCTATCGCTTCGAGCGCCCGTTTGACGGGCCGGATATGCGCGCGCTTGTCAACGGCATGCGCTGGCTGGGCTTCCGCATCTACAACTTTTCCGTCGAGATTGGCGGCGCCTCGCACGCCTGCGAATCCTGGCAGGAGTTCTCCCGCTGCCTTTCCGAAGAAGCGGTCGAGGCGATCTCCATGCTCACCTCCTTTGGCGGCGTGCGCGTGAACTGCAACATCAGCGCAGAGGGCGCCGTGCATTTCAGCCACGATTCCTCGCGCGGCGTCGATTTCAGCCCGTTCGAGGGCCTGTTTGACCCGGAGGAGATCGAGCCCGAAGGGGAGTGAGACCGTGTTTCTGGAAACTCCCCGGCTTGTGCTGCGCCGGTTTACCGATGACGATTTCTCCGATTTTTATGCGTTTGCCGCGGACAGGGAGATGTGCCGCATGATGGGGCGCGACGACCTGACCGACCCCGATGCCGCGAGACGAAATTTTCTTTATCTCAAAAACATCGCTCCGCGCGCCTATGCGATCGTCCTGAAAGACAGCGGCGCTGTGATCGGCAATCTGACCGTCGGCGAGCCCTCCTCGCTGCTGCGCGGGAGGCCGGAGCTCGCGGGAAAGCGCGGCTGCTCGCTCTCCTTCTCCATCTCCCGGCATTACCGAAGGCTGGGCCTGATGTCTGAGGCTGTGCGTGCGGTGATCGATCGTCTCTTTTCCGAAGAGTCCTTCGACTACATCAACTGCGGCTTTTTCTCCTTCAATGAAGCCTCGCAGGCGCTGCAGGAAAAGCTGGGGTTCCGCTTTTTGCTGCGCGACACGATCCGGATCGACGGCGAGGAGATCGAAGTCATCGAAAACATCCTTTGGCGCCGTATATGACAGGCAATATAAAAAGCCCTCTGCCGAAGCAGAGGGCTTTTCATTCCAAGTCTGGAATTATTCCATGATCTTGATGACAACGCCGGAGCCGACCGTGCGGCCGCCTTCA
>JAUMYC010000026.1 GCA_030528845.1 Eubacteriales bacterium | reverse complement strand
CTTTTAGGAGGGCGCGGGAACCCTTTTCTTTTTCCAAAGAAAAGGGTTCCCGCAAAAGCCTCTCCGTACTTCCCCGAAAGGATAGAAGACAGTGATCAAGTATGAACTTCTGCACGTCTGCAAGCAGACGGGCGCGCGCCGCGGCCGCGTACACACGCCGCACGGAGTGATCGAAACGCCGGTGTTCATGCCCGTGGGCACGCAGGCCACGGTCAAGACCCTCTCTCCGCAGGAGCTCAAGGAGACCGGCTCGCAGATCATCCTGAGCAACACCTATCACCTGCACCTGCGCCCGGGCGAGGATATCATCAAAGAGGCGGGTGGCCTGCACGGCTTTATGAACTGGGACAGGCCCATCCTCACCGACAGCGGCGGCTTTCAGGTGTTCTCCCTCTCCGAGCTGCGCAAGGTGACCGAGGCCGGCGTGGAATTCCGCTCGCATCTGGACGGCAGCAAGCTGTTCATGGGCCCGGAGGAGAGCATGGCCATCCAGCGCGCGCTGGGCAGCGATATCGTGATGCAGTTTGACGAGTGCTCCCCCTGGCCCTGCGACAAGGAGCGCGCGGACAAGGCCATGCGCCGCACGCTGCGCTGGCTGGACCGCTGCTTTGAAGCGGGCGTGGGCGAGAAGCAGACGCTCTTCCCCATCGTGCAGGGCGCGTTTTATGCAGACCTGCGGCGCGAGTGCGCCATCGAAATGGCAAAAAAGGACGCCGAGGGCTACGGCATCGGCGGCCTGAGCGTGGGCGAACCCAAGGACGTCATGTACGACATGCTCGACGTCGTCTGCCCGGAGCTGCCGGAAAACAAGCCGCGCTATCTGATGGGCGTGGGCTCGCCGGACTGCCTCATCGAGGGCAGCATGCGCGGGGTGGATATGTTCGACTGCGTGCTGGCCACGCGCGTGGCCCGCAACGGCACCGCGCTCACCGGCAACGGCCGCCTCGTGGTGCGCAACGCAAAATACGCGCGCGATTTCAGCCCCATCGAAGAAGGCTGCGATTGCTACGCCTGCCGCAATTTCTCCCGCGCCTATATCCGGCATCTGGTCAAGGCGGGCGAGATCTTCGGCCTGCGGCTCATCTCCATCCACAACATCGCCTTCCTCAACCGGCTCATGGCGCAGATCCGCAGGGCCATCGAGGAGGACAGGCTCGGCGATTTCGCGCAGGACTATTACGACCGCTGCGGCCGCGACAAGTGGTAAAAAAGATACGAAAACTAACAAAAAAGCCGTGCGGGGGGCAAAATCCGCTCTTGTGTTTCGCGGCGCGCTTTGATACAATAACATAGATGCATATTTTGCAAGGGAGGAACCGTTTCATGAAAAAGACTCTTGCCACTCTCGGCGCTCTGTTGGCGCTTTCTCCGGCCGCTCTGGCGCAGACCACCGCGATGACGCCGGATCAGATGGGCCCCGCTTCCATGATCCCGACGCTGGTGCTGATGGTCGCGATGGTCGCCGTCTTCTACTTCATGCTCATCCGTCCGCAGAAGAAGAAGGACAAGGCCGTGAAGGACATGCTCGCCGCGCTGAAGAACGGCGACCGCGTGTGCACCATCGGCGGTATCTACGGCACGATCACCAACGTGCGCGACGATACGATCACTCTGGCCGTCGGCCCGCAGAAGGTGCCGATGATGTTCGCCCGCTGGGCTATCCGCTCCGTTGAGGACGCCCCGCTGGAGAACGATTCCGATCCGCTCGTGTAACGAAAGAAAAGACGCCCTTTCCCCATGCGGGAGAGGGCGTCTTTTTGCGTCGATTGACAGCTTTTTTTGATTTTGATACAATGCGAACGGAAAATACACCGAAGCATAACGGCGGTTTTATACAAAGGAGGGGCATGGCATGCAGCAGAAACGGGGAACGCCGAGAGACACCGCGCTGGATATCACGCGGCTCGTCGCGTTTGCGCTGGTGCCCAGCGTACATTTTTTCCTGAACGCAGGCTTTTATTCCACTCCGGTGAGCGGCGCGCGGATGTACCTGATGGTGTTCATGCGCACGTTTTTCATGACGTGCGTGCCGCTGTTTCTGCTGCTGACCGGTTATCTGATGTCCGGCAGGCAGTTCACGGCGGACAAGGCGAGCCTTGGCCCGTATTGCAGGAAGATCTCCAAAACGCTGACGACGTACGTCCTTTCGACGCTGCTGATCGTCCTGTTTCAGAAGTTGTACCTCGGCTATGCCGTCACGCTTCCCTCGACGGTATTCAATATCACGAATTTTCAGCAGTACGCGTGGTATGTGAACATGTACATCGGCCTGTATCTGCTCACGCCGTTTCTGAACATCCTCTGGGCGGCGATCGGGAGCAAAGAGGGCCACAGGTTGCTGGTGGGGGTGCTGGCGGTGCTTGCGGTCGCGCCCACGTTTTTCAACGTGTATGATTTTACCACTCCCGGCGCGCTGGCGGACCCCGCGCTCTCGCAGGTCTATCAGAAGCTCGTGCCGGACTGGTGGTTCAGCCTCTATCCCGTCCTGTATTATTTTCTCGGCGCGTATATCCGCAGCCATGTCGATATGAAAAAGCTCAGGACATGGGCGCTGCTGCTGGCGCTGTGCTGCTGCGTGGCCTGCTTCGGCGTATATAATATCTGGCGCTGCAGGGGCTCCGTCTTCCCGTGGGGGCAGTGGACGGAATGGGGCAGCTATCAGAACGTCATCGATTCCGTCCTGTTGTTCCTGCTGATCAATTCCATCGATTTCAGCCGGATCCGCGGCAGGCTTGCGGCGTTTCTGGGCACGCTTTCCGGCATTTCCTTCGGGGCTTATCTGCTCTCGTGGATTCCGGACAACTTTGTGTATCCCCTGCTCATGGCGCGCTTTGCGTCCATTCAGGAGCGCCTGCCGTATTTCGTGCCCGTGGTGGGCTTTGTGATCGTTGTCTCGCTCGTGCTGGCGTTTCTGACAGAGCAGCTGCGCCTGCTCGGCGCGAGAGCCTGCGGGGCATTGATCCGCGCCGCGAAAAAATAGAAAAACGAAGAAAGAGCCGCCGCGTCCCGCAGTAAGGGGGTCGCGGCGGCTGTTTTACGGAGGGGCCCTGCTCAGGCGGCGTGCGATTCGTAGCTGTAGGAGCCGGTGGTGGTGAACTGCATGTTGGGGAAGAGGGTCTCCATGCGCTCGTCGTCAAAATGCCGGTCGATCGCCGCGCCGAAGCTGCTCTGCGGCGCGAGGCCCTTGCCGCGCTCGCGCCAGCGGGTCACGGCGGCGGCGGACACGGCCAGATCCACGCAGAGGAAGACGATCAGCGCCCATGTGACCAGCAGGCCGCTCTGGCCCTGCACTTTTGCGATGAGCCGGTGCAGCCACGGGAAGACGAGCTGCAGAAACACGACGCCGACGGCGCCCCAGACAAAGCTCATCTGCAGGCTGACTCGGCCGCCGATGTTGAAGGCGTGATGGGAATAATCCCACGAGACGGAGCCGAAGCAATGCTCCTGGACCAGGCTCACGAGATATTCCACGACCGTGCCGGCGACGGCGCAGACGAGAAACTGCGCCAGAACCGTCTGCGGGCGCGGCAGGGGCTGCTCGGGCAGCAGGCACGCGGCGAGGTACATGGCGACCGCGCCGAGGCCGTAGATGGTGCACAGCGGCCCCCAGACCACGCCTGCGTGGTGCGCCCATTTGCCCCAGCGCACCGCGCTCCACAGCCCTTCGATGAAAAAGCCGGCGATGCTGCCCAGCAGGAACATCCAAAAGAGCATGTACAGCCCGTTGGATGCGCAAAACCCGTTTGCCTGCAGCGTCCATTCGCCGCATGTTCGAACATTACTCTCTGTCAACGCAGATCCTCCTTTTTAAGATCGACCCGATATCCCTTGTTTACGATGCTATTATAGCGCCGCGGGCCGCATGCCGGAATGGACAGAAGCGCGCCACTGTCCGACATTCGGACAGCGGCGAAAAAATGCGCAGGATTTGGGCAAAAGGAGGAATTTGTCTTAAAAGGCGGGCGTATGCTTTCGTCGGGGAGGGGGAATGCGGGAGATGGAATGGAAGGAAACGCTCGGAAAGCTGCTGCGGGGCGTGGGCGCGGCGGCGCTTTGCACGCTGCCGGGCATGGCGCTGCTGGCGGCGGCGATGGTCTTCACGCCCATGGAGGATACGACGCTGGTCGTGTGCAACCAGCTGCTCAAATGCCTCTCGATCTTCGCGGGGGCCTATGCGGCGGTGGGCCGCGGCGGCAGCCGGGGCTTTGTCACGGGCGCGGCCGTCGCGCTGGGCTATGTGCTGCTGGGCTTCGGGGCGTACTGCGCGCTGGAGGGCAGCGCGGGCGCGCTGGGGCTGCTGGGCGGAGAGGCGCTCTTCGGCACGGCGGTCGGCGCGCTCTCGGGCGCGGTGTGCGCAAACATGCGCCCGGCGCGCAAAAAGCCCGCCCGCGCGTGAAAAGGCCCGTCCGCACTTTAAAAGGGGCTGACCGCGTTTGAAAAAGCCCGCCAGTGCCTAAAGAGGGCCGCCGCCCGCGGGCGTTGCGCCGGGCCGGGGGATATGCTATAATTTTCTTTGGAAACGGGGAAGCGCCGCCGATCATACGCGGCGTGCAGAACAGGAACGCATCGCAGGGAGGCCCCGCTTTGGGGGCTTCCTTTATTGTACAAAACGAGGAGTGAAACAAACGATGGAACTGAAAACAGCGAGGGAACAGCTGATGACTTTGCAGGCGCGGCAGGCCGCGCTCTATCACGCCATGGGCCTGATCTCCTATGACGGAGCGACCACCGCCCCCAGAGCGACCACCGCCAACCGCGCGCAGACGCTGTCCATCCTCTCGGAGGAGAGCTACAAGCTCTCGACCGGCGAGGAGACCGTGCGCCTGCTGGAATATCTGGACGAAAACAAGGCCGAGCTCTCCGCAAAGGAGCAGCGCATGGTGTATCTGCTGCTCAAGGACATCCGCCGCATGCGCAGCATCCCCATGGAGGAGTATATCGAATATCAGAAGCTGATGGTCGAGGCGGACGACGTATGGCACAGGGCCAAGGAGGAGTCCGATTTCGAGGCCTTCCGGCCTTATCTGGAAAAGATCTTCGCCACGCAGAAGCGCTTTGCGGGCTATTGCGCGCCGGAGAAGCATCCCTACGACTATTGGCTGGGCGAATATGAAGAGGGGCTGGACAGGCAGGCCTGCGACCGCTTCTTCGCCACGCTGCGCGAGCATATCGTGCCGCTGATCAAGAAGATCCAGAGCGCGCAGCAGATCGACGACAGCTGCGTACACGGGCATTTCCCGTTGGCGCAGCAGGAGGCCTTCTCCGAGTTTTTGATGCAGACGCTGGGCATCGACATGGGCCACTGCGGCATCAGCACCACGGAGCATCCCTTCACCACCAGCCTCGGCTCGCATCACGACGTGCGCATCACCACCAATTACGACGAGAGCAACCTGGCCGATTCCATGTACAGCGTGATCCACGAGGGCGGCCATGCGCTCTATGACATGGGCTCTGCGGACGACCTGGCCTACACGGTGCTCGACGGCGGCGCGAGCATGGCCATCCACGAGAGCCAGAGCCGCTTCTATGAAAACCTTATCGGCCGCGACAGGCGCTTTGTGGAGCTGATCTTCCCGCAGATGAAGGAATTCTTCCCGACGCTGAAATTCTACAGCGCCGAGGATCTCTACCGCGCGGTGAACCGCTCCGAGCCCTCGCTCATCCGTACGGAGGCCGACGAGGTGACCTATTGCCTGCATATCATGGTGCGCTACGAGCTCGAGAAGCGCATTCTGGACGACGAGCTGGAGGTCAAGGATCTTCCGGCGGAATGGAACCGGCTGTATAAGGAATATCTGGGCGTGGACGTGCCGGACGACAGGCGCGGCGTGCTGCAGGACACCCACTGGGCCGGCGGTATGATCGGCTACTTCCCCTCCTACGCGCTTGGCAGCGCCTATGGCGCGCAGCTGCTGGCGAAGATGAAGGAAGAGGTGGACGTGGACAAATGCCTCTCCGAGGGCGATTTCGAGCCCATCAACGCATGGAACAGAGAGCACATCTGGAAGCACGGCTGCGTGTTCGCCTCCGGCGAGCTGCTGGAAAAGGCGCTGGGCGCGCAGTTCGATCCCAAATATTACACCGACTATCTCGAGGAGAAATACAGCGCCCTGTACGGCCTGTGATGCACAGAGAAAAACCCCCGGCCTGCGTTTTCTGCGCGAGCCGGGGGCTTTTGTTTTATTGCGATGGGCGGCGCTGCTGCGCGGCAGCTGTGCCGACGGCGAGCAGCAGGAACACGGCAGGAGTCGTCTCCGGCTGCGCGATGTTGAACGCGGCCTGCGCAAGATGCGCGCACAGCGCCAGAAAGCAGCCGAACAGGGCGGGCTGCTCGCGCATATTTTGCCAAAGCGCGCGCAGCGCGCCCGCGACCATGAGCAGATAGCCCGCCAGCCCCAGCGCGCCGGTGGTGATGAGCAGCTGCAGGTATTCGTTGTGCGCGTTGTCGAAGAGGATGCCCGTCAGGCGCACCATTTCGTCGTAACACTCCGCCTCCAGCAGCGGCTTGAGGAGATCCGGCCCAACGCCCAGCAGCTTCTGCAGCGGCGGGAGCTGTGCATAGAGCGCGGCGGTCTTTTGCCAGATGAAGCCGCGGAAGGTGCCCCAGCGCACGTCCATGCGCAGCAGCGCCATCGGCCCGGAGAGGGGCGCGTCCGGCCGCAGCGCGGTGAAATAGACCATCAGCCCGACGACGGCGGCAAGGGCCGCTGCGGCGAGCAGGAGCAGCGCGTTCTGCGCCCGGCGCAGGCGGTGGACATTCGCCGCGCTCTCGCGCCGCGTGAAAAAGAAGGCCGCCCCGCCCAGCGCGAGAGCGCCGAGCAGCAGCACAGCGCGCGGAGAGCGCAGAAGCGTCGTCGCGATGCCGGGGTAGAGCTCCATCGTGTGCTCCCCGCGCCAACAGACCAGCGCGCCGAGCAGCGCGCAGGAGAGCGCCAGCGCGCCCAGCAAGACGCACGCGCGGCCTGCCTCGCGCATGGAGCGCATTTTGCCCGCGCACATGGCCAGCGCGACGGCGGCGAGCCCCACAAAGCCGCTCTCCGAGCGGGCGGCGAGCAGGCCCATCATGCACAGGCAGAGGGGGAGCAGCCAGAGATAGGCGCGCCTGCCGTCCGTCCTGAGGAACAGGCCCGCGCACAGGCCGAGCATCAGGCACATATAGGCGCTGAAAAAGTTGATATTGCCGATGGTGGAGATGAAATCGTCGTGATAGATGGGCTGCAGGGCGGGCACATAAAAGCCGAGCGGATCGAACCGCAGGAAATTGAGCACGCCCAGCCCCGCGCACAGCACGCCGCTGACCGTCAGCGCGCCCACGACGGGCAGCGCGCCCAGCCGCGCATGGAGGCAGCAGGCGTACAAAAAGCACATGGCCGCGATGCACAGCGCGCCCATACAGCGCCCTTCGCTGCCGGTGAGCCCGGCGAGCGGATCGGGGCAGAGGCACGCCGAGGCAAAGGCCGCGCATGTCAGCAGCAGCGCGCCCGCGGGGCCAGCGCGCAGGCGGAAGCCGCCGCGCGAGGCATAGGGGCCGCGCAGGATATGCTCCGCGCAGAGGAATATCAGGCCGAGCCCGGCCGTCAGCGCGCAGGCGCACAGGAGCAGTGAATATTTGCTGCGGTTGATGTCAAAAAAGCCGTTGCGGAAGAACAGGATGTGCACCAGCGCAAAGAAGAGGACGTGGACTGCGCACAGCCCGCGCGAGAGCAGGCCTTCGCGCCCGATGCGCTCGCGCAGCGTGTCCGGGCGTTTTTCTTCCATAGGCGCACCTCTTTCCTCGGTGTGATAGGGTCAAGATGATTATAGCAGAAGGGGAGCGCGCCGACAACGCCGCCGAAAAACCGGTTTCTGCAAAAAAAATTCAGAAAAATGCAAAAAGGGTATTTACAAACGGGGAGATGTGTGGTATTATATCTCCTGCAAGCGAGTTCAGCAGTCGCTGAGAAACGCAGCATGGGGCATTAGCGCAGTTGGTAGCGCGTTTGAATGGCATTCAAAAGGTCAGGGGTTCGACTCCCCTATGCTCCACCAGCTCCGAACCAAACGGTTCGGAGCTTTTCTTTGTTCTATGCGAAAAAACAAAACGAAAAAAAGCACCCGGCAGAGCGTCGGGTGCTTTTTCGTTGTAAAAAGGGGGCGGTTATTCCATCTCGGCGCAGCGCAGCACATGCTCCTCGACAGCTTCTTCCAGCAGGCCCAGGTCCCACATCAGGCTGCAGCCGAGGTATTTGTCGCGGATGTCGCGCGCGGCGCGCAGGGCGTCCTTCACGTCCTCGGCGGAGCATTCGAAGGAAAGGTCGCGCGGCAGCATGGGCATGCCCGCGCTGCGCATGGAGGCTTCGAAGGAATCGATATCGGGCAGCTCCTCCTCGATGATCTTGAGGATCCCGTCCCAGTGTTCGAGGATCACGTCCAGCCGCTTTGCGTGCTTGACGGGGCAGTTTTTATGTACCTTGTCTTCGATGGCGAAGACGTTCGGCGCGGTCTGCCCGAAGACCTTGCGCACATGCTTCTCCCACGCCGGCACGTCAAACCCGGCCACGCTCGCGAGGGCCTTTGCCTTGTCCGGCGTGACGTTCCTGAGCCACTGATACAGGCGGATGGTGAGCACCGTGCCCACGCCGCACTGGATGCCGTGCAGGTCCGGCGTGATATGCCTGTCGAGGCACATCATATCCCAGATATGGGAGAAATAATGCTCCAGACCGGAGGCCGGGCGAGAGCACTCGGCAAAGGACATGGCGATGCCGGTGAGGATGAGCCCTTCCACCACGGCCTCGACCGTGGCGGGGTCGCGCTCGGTCAGCTTGTCGGCGGTGGCGATCATCTTGGCAAGGGAACGGCGCACGATGGAGGCAATGCCCTCGCAGTATTCCTCGCCCGTGACGAGGTTGGAGATGCGCCATTCGCAGGTGGAGACGTATTTGGCCACCACGTCGCCAAAGCCGCTCTTGAGCATGCGCATGGGCGCGTTGGCCATCACGTCGATATCGGCGATCACGGCCACGGGGCATTTGTTGTACAGCGTGCTCTTCACGCCCGCGACGAGCATGGAGGAGGAATTGGATGCGTAGCCGTCCATGGAGGGCGCCGTGCCGACCACCATCGTCTGCATGTTCGCCACGAGGCCGAGGCATTTGGTCAGGTCGTTGATGACGCCCGAGCCCACGGCCATGATGATGTCGCAGGAGGGGTCCCAGTTCATGGCAAGGCAGCCCAGCGCGTGCTCGTCCGGGTCGAGCTCCTCTTCCTCAAAGCAGTACAGCGTATAGGGCACGCCCGCTTCTCGGAGGATCTGCGTCACCTGCTCGGCCGCAGCCTTCCATGTGTTTTTGTCGCAGACGATGAAAGGCTTTTTCACGCCGATCTTGCCGAGGATCTCGGGCACTTCTTTGATCACGCCGGAGCCCACGCGCAGGTGCTTGAGACCGGTGGAATGGTGCTTGCCGCAATAGGGGCAGTCAAAGCCGCCCTCCTGAAGAAGGCCCTCGAGGGGCAGGTTCGTATAATCAGACATGACGATACATCCCTTTCTGTCGTTATCCGGCGTTTGTCTGAAGATGATTGTAGCAGCAAAATCGGAAGAAGGGGTTACGGATGCGGAAAGTTCACGCGCGGTCGGGCTCGGGCCAGTTCATGTCTGCTTTGCGTGCGGGCAGATAGAAGGCGGCCATCGCCACGACGAGGGACAAGCCGAACACGCCGAAGGAGGCCTGCAGGCCGATGGCGTCGGCCATGATGCCGCCCACGAGCGAGCCGAGGAGCTGCGTCAGCCCGAAGGTGACCACCGTGTTGAGCGACTGCACCGAGCCGAGCAGCTCGCGCGGGGCGATCGCGTTCATATACAGCGCGGGATAGAATTCAAAGCAGGCCATGACGGAGACGGCCGGCAGCTGCAGGAGGATCATCAGCGGGATGGAGCTCGTCAGCGAGATGCCGATAAAGCGCACGGCGTTGATGGCGAAGCCGAGCATCACCCAATAGGTGATCTTGATCTTTCGCATGAAAAAATGCGAGAAGAACAGGAAGGGGATCTCCATCACCAGCGAGACGAAGGAGAGCACGGACATGAGCGAGTTGGACTGAAAGAGCTCCTGCGTGTACTTGTTGAAAAAAGAGACATAAAACATGCTTGCGCATTTTCCGCAGAAGCACATGGCCAGCAAAAGCACGATCCGCTTGTCCTTGAACAGCAGAAACGGGCTGACCATCTTTTTTCTGTTGTGCTGGTGGCCTTCGATGGGCGGAGCCAGCAGAGAATAGGCGCTGCAGAAGATGTAGATCACGCCCATGATGCGGAAAAGCTGCGGCATCGTGCCCGAGAGGATGAAGCCCAGCGCCAGCACCATGATCTGATAGGTAATGGAGCCGCCCATGCGGATGGGGCCGAAGCCGCCCTTGCGGTTTGCTGTGTATTCCATGCAGATCGTCTGCATGATGGGGCTGCAGGCCTGCGAGAAGCAGTTGTACAGGCACATGACGATCAGCAGCGCCCAGAAGCCCGAGACAAATTCAAACAGGAAGCAGACCAGGCCCGTGCCCGCATAGCTCAGCACGAGCACGCTGCGCTTGTAGCGCGCTCTGTCTCCGGCCAGTCCCCAGAGGGGCTGCACCACCAGCGAGATGATCGGCGGCAGGCTCATCAGCAGGCCGATCTGTGCGTTGTCCATTCCCTTTCCGCTCAGGAAGACCGCCGTGAAGCTCGAAGCGCCCAGTGCGAGAAAATACACGCCGTAGAGAAATGCCAGCCGTGCGTAGCTCTTGTCACGCATTGTCTTGTCCTTCTTTCGTTTGTTTGTTTTCTTGCGTTGTTTTATCTATGCATCCGCTCTGCGCAGATCGCGGCAGGATTCTCAAGGGAGCAGCCCTTGAGCGGGGTGCAGGGGCGGAGCCCCTGCCGGGGTGTCCGGAGGGGCGGCGCCCCTTTGGCGGGGGTGCAGGGGGCGGAGCCCCCGCCTTTCCCCGGTCAGCGCCTGTGCTCCCAGATGATCTCCATCAAAAAGCGCAGCGATTCGAGCGAGGAGCCGTTGTTGATGGAGCCCGCCGTGGCGATGTTCACGCCGCCGTAGCGGTAGGCGTCGGCGATGTCGCGCTCCATCTGCGCGCGCAGCGTCTCGCGCTCGTTGCGCATAAAGGCCATCGGGTCGATGCAGCCGTCGATGCGCGCGTTGGGCAGGTATTTGCGGATCTCCGGCACGAGCACCGTCGGCCCGAAGTTCACTCCGTTGAGGTCGAGCCTGCCCAATATGGGCAAAAGATGCGCCATCGCGCTGTCGGAGTGCTGATAGCGCTTGTCGTCCTTGTTCGGGCTGTAGTGCGCAAATACGTCTCGCAGCACCGGGTAGCCGAACTTTTCATACAGCTCCGGCGAGAGCAGGCAGCAGTTATCGTCCGCGAAGGAGAAGCCCGGCTCGCTCTTTTCGTCCGCGCCGGCCTCCTCGTCCATCACGCGCGCCATTTCCAGCGCCGCGCGCGTGATCGCTGCGGAAAAACGCTGCGCCAGCTCGTCCTCATCGATCAGGAAATACAGAAAATCCTGCGTGCCCATCAGCGAGCAGGCCTGCGTGACCGGCCCGCGGATATGCCTGCACAGGGGCGGCCTGCGGCCATACTGTTCGAAGATGCGCCTTTTCTCGCTCTCCCAGTTTGCCGGCAGCATGAACTCGCGAAAGTCCATCTTCTCGACCCGTTCGAGCACCTTTTCCAGCTGCTTTTCGTCCTCTATGCATTTGTCGAGCCATTCCGTGCCATTCTGAATGATATACCGCCCGCCGAACACCTCGCCGATGCGCCGGACATAGGGGAACTCGGCGTCGTCCGGCCAGAAGTGTTCATCCAGCAGGCGGACGCCCACGATCTGCTCCGCCTTGTCGTTATACCTGCGATAGAGATCCTTCGCGCGCTCCTTTTCCTCCGGCAGCCACGGGTCTCCCTTTTCGCCCAATTCCTCGTACACGCACTCGCCGCTCATGCGGATGCCCAGCGCGGCCTGTTTTGCCTGCGCAAAGCAGTTCTTCTCGTGTGCGCGCGCGTCCTCCGCCCAAAAGGCCTGCAGATCGATCGCCACAGCGTATCCCTCCTTAGATCCTGTGCCACGCGGCGCGTCCTGTCCGTCTCGCCGTCCGCGCCAACGTTAGAAGTATTATCCTGTGTTTGTCGAAATCCACGCTGACGCGGGCTTTCGACCCGGAATCCGCCGTGCGGATTCCTAAACCCCATTATCCTGTGTTTGTCGAAACCCACGCTGACGCGGGGTTTCGACCCGGAATCCGCCGTGCGGATCTCTAAACCGTATTATACCATAGACTGCGCCGGAGGAATACACGTAACTTCACACCTTTGTGCTTGTTTGCGACAAAATGAAACGGTATATTAATATCAGAGATGTATGCCGTCCGGAAAGGGCGGTACATGTGAGGGAATATGAAGGGTTTTTTGAAGCGCTACGGCGGCGTGCTGTTTATATTGCTGACGATCGCCATCGTGGTGCTCTTTGCTATGCGCGAGGGCAACTGGGCCGACACGGTCGCGGCGCTGCGCAGCATGGACTGGCGGTGGGAGCTGCTGGCCGGGCTGTTCTGGCTGGCGTTCGTGGGCTCGCGCGCCTATACGATGAAATTTTATCTCGCCCGGCAGGGCGTGCAGGTGCGCTTTGGCGCGGCGTTTCACGCCTCCATCATCGGCCTGTTTTATTCCGGCGTCACGCCCGCGGCCTCCGGCGGCCAGCCCATGCAGATGTACCACCTGCATAAGGAGGGCGTGCCCGTGAGCCTGAGCGCCAGCGGCGTGCTGGTCAAGTTCGTGGGCTTTCAGAGCATGCTTTTGCTGCTGGCCGGGCTGTTTTTGGGGCTGCATTACGATTTTGTGCGCGAGACGGTCGGCTCGTCCTATTTTCTGGTCGCGCTGGGCTTTGCCATCAACGCGGTCGTCGTGGCGGCGGTGCTGCTGCTGCTCATCAGCCGCAGGGCTGTGCGGGCGATCATGCGCCTGACGATGCGCGTGGGCGAAAGGCTGCGCCTGATCAAGGACCGGCCTACGCTGGAGCGGCGCGTGAGCAGACAGGTGGAGGGCTATCTGCAGGCCATGGCCACGGTGCGCGACAGGCCGCTGGACATGCTGGCGATGTTCGCGCTCTCCGCCCTGCAGGTGGCGTCCTATTCCTGCATCATCTGGGCGCTGTATCACGCCTTCGGCCTGAGCGGCGCGAGCTTTTTCCAGCTGGTGACCATCCAGCTGCTGCTCTATCAGACGGTCTCCTTTGTGCCGCTGCCCGGCGCGAGCGGCGCGCAGGAGGGCCTGTTCTTCCTGATGCTGCATGTGGTCGTGCCGGAGAGCTGCCGCGTGGGTATGCTCTTCTCCTGGCGCTTTTTCACCTTCTATCTCACGATGCTCGTCGGCGGGCTGACGATCGTGCTCGACGGCGTGCGCAGCCTGCGCCGCCGCCCCTGAGCGCGGCGTATGCCTAAAAAACAAAAACGCCTCTGCGAAAGCGTTTCCTTCGCAGAGGCGTTCTTTTTTTATGCGGGAAGCGGGGTCATTCGTAGAGCGGATAGCGGGCGAGCAGCTCGAGCACGCGGCCGCGCACGCCGTCGAGGGCCTCCTCGCCCTGGAAGGCGACTTCGGCGATGAACCGGGCGATCAGGTCCATATCGGCCTCGTTCATGCCGCGGGAGGTAACGGCGGGGGTGCCCAGCCTCACGCCGCTGGTGACGAAGGGCGAGCGCTTTTCGTTGGGGATGGTGTTCTTGTTGCAGGTGATGTTGGCGCGGTCGAGCAGCTCTTCCACGGCCTTGCCCGTGCGGCCCGTGGCGGTGAGGTCCACGAGCATGAGGTGGTTGTCCGTGCCGCCGGAGACGAGGCGCAGGCCGCGCTCGGTCAGCCCATGGGCGAGGGCCTTTGCGTTGCGCACGATCCGGCGCTGATATTCCTTAAACTCGGGCTGCAGCGCCTCGCCGAAGCACACGGCCTTGGCCGCGATGGTGTGCATCAGCGGGCCGCCCTGCGTGCCGGGGAAGATGGCCTTGTCGATGGCCTTGGCGTATTTTTCCTTGCAGAGGATCAGGCCGCCGCGCGGGCCGCGCAGGGTCTTGTGCGTGGTGGTGGTCACGACGTCGGCATAGGGCACGGGGTTGTCGTGCTCGCCCGCGGCCACAAGGCCGGCGATATGCGCCATATCGACCATCAGCAGCGCGCCGCAGGCGTCCGCCGCCTCGCGGAATTTTTTGAAATCGATGGCGCGGGGATAGGCGCTCGCGCCGGCGACGATCAGCTTCGGCTTGCATTCGACCGCCTTTTGCAGCACCATGTCATAGTCGATCTGCTCGTTCTCGTCGGAGACGCCGTAGGAGATAAAATTGAAATACTTGCCGGAGATGTTCACGGGGCTTCCGTGGGTCAGATGCCCGCCGTTGGAGAGGTCCATGCCCATGACGGTGTCGCCGGGCTCGAGCAGGGCGAAGTAGACGGCGGTGTTGGCCTGCGCGCCGGAATGGGGCTGCACGTTGGCGTGCTCCGCGCCGAAGAGCTCCTTGGCGCGGTCCCGAGCGATGTTCTCGGCCACGTCGACCGCATAGCAGCCGCCGTAATAGCGCTTGCCGGGGTAGCCCTCGGCGTATTTGTTGGTCAGATGCGAGCCCATGGCCTGCATGACCGCGGGCGAAACAAAGTTTTCCGAGGCGATCAGCTCGATATGCTCTCTCTGGCGCTTGAGCTCCTCGTCCAGAGCCGCGGCGATCTGGGGGTCTGCTGCGCGCAGGGCGTCGTATTGCATCGTCATGGTTTCCGTCCTCCTTTGCTTCTCGGTGCGCGGTTTTGCGCTTGGAAAAAGAAAAAACACCTGCAACCCGCCTTGGGCGGTCTTGCGGGTGCGCTTGGTAAAAAGGGGTTCCTGTGAAAAAGGCCCCACGGACTCGAGCCAGGCTTCCCGCGGCGCGCGATACAAAACGCTTAATGCTGCTGCCTTCCGGCCCTGACATGCTTCACGCTGCACCGCCGCACGGGGCCCGACTGTCATTGCCCGTGGAACAGAAGCAGTATAGCACAGCCGGGGGCGAAAAGCAACATGCCCAACATTAACATTTGCGCACATGCATGCGCCGCGCCCTTGTCGGGCAGGATAGCGCCGAAGGAACAGCGCGGAAGAGAGGGGTGTTTTCTTATGCGGCAGATCCGCACGGATCTTGCGATGGAATCCTACGGCGCACACAGCGGGCGCGGGCTCGAAGGCGTGCGCGTGAACACATGGGAGCAGGGCGAGGTGCAGGTGACGGAGGTGTGCATCGAGGACGGCGAGGGGGAGCGGCTGCTGGGCAAGCGGCAGGGCAGCTATATCACCATCACCGTTCCGCAGGGGCGCGGACGGGATGCCATGCTGCGCCATTCGGCCGGCGCCGTGCTCGGCGAGGAGCTCGCGCGCCTGTTGCCGCCGTGGGAAGACCCGGCCGAGCCCGTGCTGGTGGTCGGGCTGGGCAACAGGGAGGTGACGCCGGACAGCCTCGGCCCGCTCGTGGCGGACAGGACGCTGGTGACGCGGCACATGTTCCGCGAGCTGCCCGAGAGAGTGAACGAGCGCATGCGCTGCGTGTGCGCCATTGCGCCGGGCGTGCTCGGCGTGACGGGCATGGAGACGGTGGAGCTCGTTTCCGGGCTCGTCGAGGCCGTGCGGCCCCGCGCGGTGATCGCCGTGGACGCGCTCTCCGCGCGCGAATGCGCGCACCTTGCCTCCACGATCCAGCTCTCCGACACCGGCATCCAGCCCGGCTCCGGCGTGGGCAACCATCGGCGCGCGCTCGATATCGAAACGCTGGGCGTGCCCGTGATCGCCATCGGCGTGCCGATGGTCGTGCACGCGGCGACGATCGTGCGCGACGCGATGGACGCGCTCTCCGGTGAAGAGGCCGGCGCGCACGAGCAGGCGCTCGAGGCCATGGCGCAGGAGCTTCTGCACAGCGATCTGGGCGAGATGATCGTCACGCCGCGCGAGGTGGACCAGCTCGTGCTGGACGCCGCCGCGACGGTCGCTGCGGGGCTGAACCGCGCGCTGCACCCCGGCCTGTCCGACAGGGAGATCGCCGCGATGATGGAGACCTGAAGCCGCTCAATAAAGAAAAAGAGCCGGCGTTCGGCGGGGAGCCCGGAAAACGGTCAAACCGACCTGTGATTACGATCACAGGCCGGTTTTCTTACGGCGCATTGGCGGCTCCCTTGTGCAAAGGGAGCTGTCGGCGAAACGGACGGAGGGTTCGACAACCCCTCCGCCCCTGCGGGACACCTCCCCTTACACAGGGGAGGCTTTGGTGCGGTGCAAACCCGCATAATACGCACTGCACCGAAGGGTGTAGTGTTTAGCAGATCTTATCGCATAGCTACTTTATGACGTCCCGCCCTTTTTCGCCGGTTCTTTTTGCGTGCTGCGTTCAGGCAGCAGCCATTTAACCGCGCGCGCACAGCGGCCCGCCGGGTCCTGAAAATGGTTGCCCGGGTTGAGCTCAAACAGCGCCCTTGCGCCGCAGGAGGTGGCGAGGGCGCAGGCGGCCTGCGTGCGCTCCTGCACCGGGGCGAGGCGCGCGTTGCGCGTGCGGGCCTCTTTGTCGCCCAGAGAGAAGTAAAAGGCTCTGCCCGAAAAGCGATCTGCATGCGCGCGCAGGTATTCCTCGAAGCCGTCGTACCAGAGCGAGCCGGACACAGAGGCCGCCGCGTCGAACAGGGGCGTTTCGAGCGCGGCCCAGAGGGCGAACAGCCCGGCGAGGGAATAGCCCAGCAGCGCGCGGGGCGCATCCTGCGGCATGTCCGCCGCGCGTTCGGCGGCTTCCACGGCCTGCGCAAGCCAGCGCAGATGCTCCGGCCCTCTGCCTGCGAAGGCTTCGCCGCCCTTAAAGCAGGCGGGCGCGGGCCACGGGGAGAGGTCCGCGTTCCAGTCGTGGCCGTCGGCGGCGAAAACCGCGGCGGCTCCGCCGGCCGCATCGAACAGCAGCTGCGCCTCGTCCGGGGCCATGTGCGTCCAGAGGCGCAGGCGCGCCCGTCGTTCGGGCAGGAAGATATGCACGCGCTTGGTGCCGAGCTCGATCGTCTGCACAGGCAGTCCTCCTTTTTTGCGGGTCGATAGGGCCAGTATACCGCCAAATCGGCCCCCGGTCAAAGGGAAAGGGGCGCGCGGGATGAATTTCCCCTTGTTTTTACCGGGCGATTTGGGGTATTATAAATACTGGAACGAAATGGTTCCGGGTTCATCTAACCGCTCGCCGTCGAGGCGAGGCTTCATAAAGGAGGAAAACCACCATGTCCAACCGCATCGTGCTCAACCCCATCTCCTATCACGGCAAGGGCGCCATCGAGAACATCGTGCCCGAGGCGCAGGCCCGCGGCTTTGCCAAGGCGTTCGTCTGCTCCGATCCGGACCTGATCAAGTTCGGCGTGACCGCGAAGGTGACCGACCTGCTGGACAAGGCCGGCATGGCCTATGAGGTCTACAGCAACATCAAGCCCAACCCCACCATCGAAAACGTGCAGACCGGCGTGGCCGCCTACAAGGCCTCCGGCGCGGATTTCATCATCGCCATCGGCGGCGGCTCCTCCATGGA
>JAUMYC010000196.1 GCA_030528845.1 Eubacteriales bacterium | reverse complement strand
GCCGATATCGAGTCCAAGGAGTTTCATGGCGGCACCTCCGCAAAAATAGGATCGCACCGGCCGCGCCGGAGAATGATAACACTATACCAGCGCGCCCGAGCTGCGTCAACCGGTCAAAAAAGGTGATATTATCACAGAACGTACGCGAAAAAGCGGGTATGATACAGTCATCAAAGAAAAACAAGGAGGACATGACAATGTCTGCGATCCATATCACCAAAGCAGATTTTTCCAACGAAGTTCTGCATTCCGACAAGCCCGTGCTGCTGGATTTCTGGGCGCCATGGTGCGGCCCCTGCCGCATGGTCGGCCCGGTCGTCGACGAGATCGCCCGCGAACGCGGCGATATCAAGGTCGGCAAGGTCAACGTGGACGAGCAGCCCGAGCTGGCCGGACAGTTCGGCGTGATGAGCATCCCTACTCTGGTCGTGATCAAAAACGGCAGGATCGTCAATCAAGCCATGGGCGCGAGGCCCAAGGGCGCGATCCTCGCCATGCTCTAAAGGAGGCGCAGCGAATGAACCTGTTTCAACTCTTCAGACAGCCCGACATCAACAGTGGCGTGCGGGAATACGATTCCACTCCCGGCGCGGTGCTGATTGACGTGCGCACCCCGGCAGAGTACAGCGAAGGCCATATCCCCGGCAGCAAACACATTCCCCTGCAGACTATTGACAGGGCGGCCCGCATCGCGGAAAATAAAGGCATTCCCCTGTTCGTCTATTGCTATTCCGGCGCAAGAAGCCGTCAGGCCACCGGTCTTCTGCAGAAAATGGGATATACGAACGTCAATAACATCGGCGGCATCGCCGCGTATACCGGAAAGATGGAGGCATAGAAAAAATGAAAGTTGTCATCGTGGGCGGGGTGGCCGGCGGCGCGAGCGCCGCGGCGAGGATCCGCAGGCTGGACGAGCAGGCCGAGATCGTCGTCTTTGAGCGCTCGGGCTACGTCTCCTATGCAAACTGCGGCCTGCCCTATTTTATCGGCGATGTGATCACCGAGCCCGGTGCCCTGACGCTGCAAACGCCCGAGAGTTTTTTCTCCCGCTTCCGCGTGCAGATGAAAGTGCGCCATGAAGTCACGGCCATCCATCCGGAGAGAAAATGCGTTTCCGTGAAGGACCTTGTAAGCGGCGCGGAATTTGAAGAGAGCTACGACAAGCTGCTGCTCTCGCCCGGCGCAAGGCCCGTCCGGCCCGCTCTGCCCGGCATGGACAGCGACCGTCTCTTCACCCTGCGCACAGTCGAGGACACCTTCCGCATCAAGAGCTTCATCCGCGAACACGGCCCGAGATCCGCCGTGCTGATCGGCGGCGGCTTCATCGGCGTGGAGCTTGCGGAAAACCTGCGCGAGTTGGGGATGGAAGTGACCATCGCGGAGCTGAGCAAGCAGCTGATGAGTCCCTTCGACGCGGACATGGCGTCTCTGCTGCACAACGAACTGCGCAGAAACGGCGTGCAGCTCGCTCTGGGCCGGCGTGTGGCGGGCTTTGCGGAAACGGACGGCGGCATCGAGGTGCAGCTTGAAAACAGCGCGCCGCTGCGGGCCGACATGGCGATCCTTGCGATCGGCGTGAGCCCGGAATCCGCCCTCGCCAAGGAAGCCGGGCTCACGCTCGGCCTGCGGGGCAGCATCCTGGTCAACGACCGGATGGAGACCTCCGCGCCCGATATCTACGCCGTGGGCGACGCCGTGCAGGTGAAGCACTTCGTCACCGGCGATGACGCCCTGCTCTCTCTGGCCGGCCCCGCCAACAAGCAGGGGCGCATCGCGGCAGACAATATCTGCGGCGGAGACAGCCGCTATCGCGGCAGTCTGGGCAGCTCCGTCCTCAAGGTCTTCGACCTGACGGCCGCCTCGACCGGCATCAGCGAAGCTGCGGCGCGCAGGGCCGGCATCGACGCCGACGCCGTCGTCCTCTCGCCCATGAGCCACGCGGGCTATTATCCCGGCGGCAAGGTCATGACCATGAAGGTCGTCTTCGAAAAGGAGACCTTCCGGCTGCTGGGCGCACAGATCATAGGCTACGAAGGCGTAGACAAGCGCATCGACGTGCTGGCCACGGCCCTGTACGCGGGCATGAACGCCGTGCAGCTCAAGGAGCTCGATCTCTCCTACGCCCCGCCCTATTCCTCTGCCAAGGATCCCGTGAACATGGCGGGCTTCATGATCGACAACATCAAAAACGGCGCGCTGCGCCAGTGGCGGCTGGAGGATGAGCCGGAGTTTGCGCGTGACGGCAGCGTCACGCTGCTGGATGTGCGCACCGCAGCCGAATACGAGCGCGGGCATATCGACGGCTTCCGTAACATCCCCGTGGACGAGCTGCGCGACCGTTTGCATGAGATCGAACCGGGCAAGCCGGTCTATGTCATCTGCCAGAGCGGCGTGCGCAGCTATATCGCCTGCCGCATCCTCGAGGGCAGCGGCTTTACCGCTTATAATTTCTCCGGCGGCTATCGCTTCTTTGAAGCGGCGGCGCATGACCGCGCGCTGATTGAAACGGCGCACCCCTGCGGCATGGACATGCGCTGAGCGCGCGCGGCTTTACGAACGAACAACCAAAGCAAGGAGCGGGTACGCATGCGGATCCTGATCGATATGGACGATACGCTGGAGCAGCTGGTCGTCGGCTGGATCGCCTTTCTGAACGAAAAATACGGCACGCAGATTTGCCCCTGCGCGGTGAAGGATTGGGACATGTGCAAGGCATTTCCGAGCCTCACGCGCAGTCAGGTCTATTCTGCGCTGGACGAGGACGCGCTCTGGGAGCATGTACCGCCCATGCCCGGCGCCGTCGAGACCGTCAAGCGGCTCATGGACGACGGACACGAGATCTTCATCGTGACCGCCAGCGGCTACAAAAGTCTGTGCGCGAAGATGGAAAAGGTGCTGTTTCGGTACTTTCCCTATCTCTCGTGGGAGCAGGTCATCGTCACCTCGCAGAAGACCCTCATAGACGGCGATCTGATCATCGACGACGGCCCGCATAACCTTTGCGGCAGACACCGGCGAAAGATCCTCTTTTCCGCAGCCCACAACTTGTCCTTTGACGAAAGCACAGTGGGCGCGGTGCGCGCGGGCACTTGGGACGAAGTCTATAATGAAATCACCCGACTTGCGTAAAGTACAGGCCTCCGCCTTTTACCGGGTATCCGTAAAACAGTTAAACCGACCTATGATTACGACCATAGGTCGGTTTTTGCAATATGTACCGGTTTCGGAAAGGCTCCCTTGTGTAAAGGGAGCTGTCAGCGAAGCTGACTGAGGGATTGACAACCCCTCCGCCCCTGCGGGGCGCCTCCCCTTACACAGGGGAGGCTTTGGTGCGGTGCATCAATTGAGCCTATTCAAGTTTATCGACCGATATTCTGATATTCTATCACACAAAATCCACCTTTACAGTACCGGGGGCAGCATATCGCTGTCCCCGGTACTGTTTTATGACGCTCTATCATTTCAGGCGGAGGCTCCTTTTTCCTACAGATCCCGTATGTGAAATCAATGTGAGAAATCCTTCATAAATCTTCCCAAAGAGGCTGTGCATCCGTATAATCAACATTGTCAAGAGACACTCCGACCCGATCATTCGACCCGACCAAGGAGGTAGGAACATGAAGAGATTTTTATTGGCAGCCCTTGTCGCTTTGATGGTACTGTGCCTGAGCACGGGAGTGCTGGCCGAGAACACCGGCGCTCTGGACGCCTTCAACGCCCTGACCGGACAGCAAGCGCAGACGAACAACCCCGCCAAGACCAATGCGGAATATCTCTCCGAGATCATGGCCGGCGTCTATGCGAATTCCCCCGCCGACCTTGAAACCGCAGCCGTCATGGCCGTGGAGCTCCCCTTCCTGAGCGAGATCACCAACCGCGACATCGCATCCTTCTCTTCGGCAAACCGGCATCCCGTGCGCATGGTGCGCAACGCCTACTACATCGCGCTGGCCAACGTGCTGCGCGCGGAGATCATGATAAACCCCGCCTCGGAGGAGCATTACCGGAACGTGCAGATCATCCTCGCGCTCTTCCTGGAGGAGAACGAAGAGAAGATCGACTACTCCGCCCGTGAGACGATCCGCAGCAGCATGACTCCCGCCGACGCCGCCGTGATCGCCGCCGAGTATAATCTGCCCGTGGACTTCGTCGAATTCGTCGTGATGGACGACGATTGGGACGACGACAACTGGGCAAACGACGACGATTGGCGCGACGAGCTCGGCTGGGACGACGACGATCTGTACGACGACAGCCCGGATGATCTGACCATCGGCGACAAGGACAGCGCGAACTCCACCCGCATCGCCGACCTGCAGACGCGCCTGATCGCTCTGGGGTATCTCAACGGCAAGGCCGACGGCGTGTTCGGCCCGGCCACGCAGGCTGCGCTGATGCAGTATCAGCTGGCGAACG
>JAUMYC010000025.1 GCA_030528845.1 Eubacteriales bacterium | reverse complement strand
CAAAATGCGAAACAGGCCTTCTCCCCGAAAAAAGGGAGAAGGCCTGTTTCTTTGCTCTGAAAAGAAGCCTTCTTTCCGAACAACAGGCTTCCCGTTGACGATCATTAGAGCCGCACCAGATGGAAGCCGCCGTCCACATTGAGCACGTCGCCCGTACAGAAGGGCAGCTTGCCGCCCGCGAGCACGCTCACTGCGTCGGCCACGTCCGAGGGCGTGCCCCAGCGCTTGATGGGCGTGAGCCCGCCTTCGATCAGCGCGTCGTATTTGGCGCTGACGGTGCTGGTCATGTCCGTGGCGATGATGCCGGGGCGGATCTCATAGACGGGGATGCCGTATTCGGCGAGCCGGACCGCGTACAGCTGGGTGGACATGGCCAGAGCGGCCTTGGAGATGCAGTATTCCCCGCGGTTCACGCTGGCGGCGTAGGCCGAGCAGCTGGTGATATTGATGATCGTGCCATAGCCCTGCGCGATCATCTGCTTCGCGACGCTCTGCGTGAGGAAAAACGGGCCCATGAGGTTGATCTCCAGCAGGCGGCGCATGGATTCCTCGCCCATGTCGAGCAGGTCCGCGCGCACGTTCGGCGCAACGCCCGCATTATTGACCAGAAGGCCGATGCCTCCCCATTCCTCGATGCATTTGCGCACGCACATCTCGCGGTCTTCCGGCTTGGCGTTGTCCGCCCGGATGCACAGAAAATCCTTTTGCGCCTGCTCGTCCGCCTCCGAGCGGGACGTGATGGCGACCTTCCAGCCCTCGCTGAGCAGCCTGTCGGCAATGCCGCGGCCGATGCCCCGGCTCCCTCCGGTCACGAGCGCAGTTTTCAGCATGCGATTCTCCTCCGTTCCGAATTCTTAATGGATCACGCGCCTGTACTCCGGCAGATACCATTCCGTATCCTTCACCGGGCAGCCGGGCCTGCCGCCCGCGCGCATGATCTTGGTGCACAGCGAACAGGTCACGCAGCATTTTTCATGCTCCATCCTGCCCTTTTCGCAGATATCGCGCGCGAGATCCGGATAGGCGAACGCGCCGCGCCCGAAGCCGAAGAGCTTCGCCGCGCCGCGCTCGGCCATGCCCGCGGCGATCTGCGGCGCGAACTCGCGCAGATAGCTCAGGCCCGTGGCCAGCATCACGGCCTTGGGCAGACGCTTCTGCGCCTGCGCGCAGCCCGCAAGCAGCCTGCTCACGCCCGTGAGCGGATCCTCCGGCGGGGTATAGCCGCCGTTGCAATAGGGGCGGTTCACATGCGGGTTGAAATACGGCGTGCCCATGGTGATGTTGAACAGGCGCACGCCCCTTTCCCACATTTTGTCCAGCAGGAGCATCGGCTCGCTCAGGTCCGTCGAAAGCCCCGGCCCTACGCCCCAGCCCGCCGCGCTGCCGTCGTAGAGGTTGATGCGCGAGGCGAGCACGCCGCCGGCAAGCTCGCTGCGCGCGGCGTCGATGCTCTCTAAAAACAGCCGCGTGCGGTTTTCAAACGATCCGCCGTAGGGGCCGGGCCTGTCAAACGCGCCGAGCAGCTCGGAATAGAGATAGAGATGGCACGCCTTCACGTCCACGCCGTCAAAGCCGGCCTCGCGCGCCAGCCTTGTGGAGGCGGCGAAGCGCTCCGGCAGCGAGGCGAGATATTCGTCCGAGGCGATGGGATAGTCCTCCGGCAGCTTCTGGTGCGGGTCGAGCACGGGGCTCGTCCACGCGCGGATCGGCTCGTTTTTGTCCACAGGGCGGCTCCAGCGGCCGGAATGCGTCAGCTGGGCGATGATCACCGGCGCCTGTTCGCCGTTTTTGGCCGCTTCCTCGCGCATGGCGTCGGTCATGCGGCGGAATTCGCCCAGATTTTCCTTCGTCATCATCAGCTGCAGGGGATTTGCGCGGCCCTCCTGCGCGACGGAAATCGCCTCCGCCCAGATCAGGCCCGCGCCGCCCGCAGCAAAGCGCCTGTAGCGCCTGTGCGTCCATTCGCCCGGAGCGCCGTCCACCGTGCCGTCGCAGCCCTCCATGGGCTGGATCGCGATGGCGTTTTTGCACACGAAGCCCTCGCCCGCAACGGGCCTGGCCAACACTGCGGCGTCTCCCTGCGCGGGGAGAGCGGGGCACGCGGCATACAATTCCTCTAAGCTGCCATATCGAAACGCAGCGCACATATGCTCATTCACCCTTCCTGAATCACTCTTTTTGCCAACAACAAAAGGCGCAGACGGCGCAACCGCGCCCGTCTGCGCCCAAGTTTTTCTCAAACCGGATCGTATATCAGCCTTCCAGGAACTTGCCCAGATTCTTCGCGCAGATCCGGATGCCCTCGATGTCGTTGTAGAGAGCCTCCGTCTCATATTCGGCGATGATCCATTCGGTCGCGTTCTGCTTGAGCAGCTCGTCCACCGTCTCCTGCCACGGCACGTCGTCGTCCACGCCGGGGGTGACGTCGTAGCCCTTGGTGAAGGAGTAGGGCTTGAAATGGAAGGTGCGGGCGCGGCCCGGATACTTCTTGAGGTATTCCATCGGATCCGCCTTGCCGTGCATCGCGTTGCCGTTGTCGATCTGCAGGATGAAATCCTTGTCCGTCTCGGTGGCGATGATATCCCACGGCATCTCGCCATCGATGGGAGCGAACTCGATGTAGTGGTTGTGATAGCCGGTGTACATGCCTTCCTGTCCGAGGATCTTGACGATCTCGTTGAAGCGCTCGGCCGTCTTGTGCCAGGCGGCTGCGGAGCAGGTCATCTCTGCCGGGAGGCCCGGGATGACCATGCACTTGTTGCCGATGGCCTTGTGGAAGGCGATGGTGTTTTTGATGTTTTCCTCATCAAAATCGGTGATGCTGCTGTGCCAGCCGCACACCTTCAGCCCGGTCTCGGCCGTGATGGCGTTGATCCTGTCGGTCGTCCAGGTGGAAAGCCCGCCGTAGAACTCGATGCCCTCATAGCCCGCCTCAGCGACGGCGCGCAGCGTGCCTTCAAAATCGTTGGCAAGGGATTTGCGTACAGAGAAGAGCTGACATGCAAACGGAATTTTTTTCACAGACATTTCCTCCTGAACTTATTGTATTTTCCAGCCGCTTTAGATCGCGAGCTTGGTGATGAATTCGGGCAGCTCGTCGGCGTCGGCGCTGACGGAGAGCACGATGTTGACGTGGCGCTGTTCGGAGAGCTTGCTCAGGTGATCAAAGAGGCTCTCGAGCTCGTTCATGTCGGTGTTGACCAGCTTCTTGAACGCGTCCACGAAGATGAGCGTGATGTCGTAGTTGACAGAGAGCATGCCGGCGACGAGGCCGTAGAACATATCGGCGCTGCGCTCTTCACGCTTGGCATAGTCGGAGCAATCCACAAAGCGGATCTCATGACGAAGGTCGTACATATAGCGGGTATCATCATCGATAAACACGACGTAGCCGTGTTCCGTCTTCAGAGCCTCATTGGCCATATCGATCAGGCGCTTGGTCTTGCCGCTGCCCTTTTTGCCGAGAATAACTTGTACCATTGGAACATCCCTCCCGATGGAGTATTTTGGTCTGTGAAGACATTATACACAAGCTTGGGCGTTTCGTCAAAGTATTTCTGCCCCGAGCCCTTTCCGCCGCGCTTTGAGCGCCATTTTTTCTCCTTTTGAGGCCTGTATGCAACAGGACAGGCCGCGTTTGCGTCGAATAAGTATCCCCAAAGCCACAAAAGGAGGAACGAATTCCATGAAAAAGTGCATCCTTATCCTCTGCCTTTGCCTGTTTATCGCCTGCGCGGGCTATGCCGCCGAGGCGAGTGTCCTTCCCTCCGGCGAGCTCGTCGAGCTCTTCAGCGGAGATCAGATCGATCTGGACGGCGACGGAACGGCCGAGCAGATCTCCTTTGCCACGCAGACCGACGAGGAGAGCGGCATGTCCGCCTATAAGCTCTCCGTCGGCGGGGCGAACGTCAAGGGCGAGGGAGTTCAGCTCAACGGCCGCCTCTACGCCCTGCGCGTGGAAGACGTCTCCGACGACGCCCTGCTGCTCATCTCCGAGGACGGCTGGAGCGACGACCCCGCCTGCCATCTCTACTCCTACTGCGCCGGCACGCTCGAACATATTGGGCTGATCGACGTCTCTGCGCAGGAGATCACCGTGCGTGAAGACGGTCTGCTCGGCGGCGTGGTGCGCGGCAACGTGCTGCACACCTGGTATCGCCCGTGCGACCTTGTGCTGTGCACCGGCTACGACGAGGCCACGCAGAACACGCGCATCAACGGCGTTCTGGAGATGCCGCGCGACCTCTACCCCATGGGCACGAAGGTCACCCTCCTGCATGATCTCGACCTGTGCATCAGCCGCACCAACCCGGATGTCGCCGTCATGCTCAAGGCAGGCGACACCGCGTGGCTCGTCGCTACGGACGACATCGAATGGGTATACATCGTGCCGGATCAGCACGAATGGCTCGGCGACGAATGGGGCGCGGGCTGGCTGCATCTGGCCCCGAGCGGCTACGAGATCACGACCAAAGACGGGCTGTTCTTCTCCTCCGAGGTCTTCGACGGCCTGTTCTTTGCCGACTGACGCAGCCTATCAGCAAAAAAGGAGAAATGCCGCCATGAAGACCGCGATCAACCTGAGCGTCTGCTCCGCGCAGATGAGCCAATATGATCTCATCCCGCTGGTGAAGCAGGCCGGCTTTGACGGCTGCTTTATCGACGCGACCTCGCCCGAGATCGATATCGCCGCGCATGCCGAGCGCATCCGCCAAAACGCGCTTGCGCTGCAATCCGTGCACGCACCGTTCACCCGCGTGCATCTGCTCTGGGAGGAGGGCGACGAGGGCGAAGCCGCTCTGGCCGAGCAGATCGCCTGTCTGGAACAGAGCCATGCCGCCGGCGCGCCGGTCATGGTCTGCCATGTGTTCATCGGCTTTGGCGAGGAACGCCCCAACGAGATCGGCGTAGAGCGCTTCTCGCGCCTGCTGCGCCGCGCGGAACAGCTGGGCATGCGCATCGCCTTCGAGAACACCGAGGGCGAAAAATACCTCGAGACCATCCGGGAACACCTCTGGAGCAGCCCCGCCGCCGGCTTCAGCATCGACACGGGCCACGAGATGTGCTACAACCACAGCCGCGATCTCATCGCAAAATACGGCGACAAGCTCTTTGCGACCCACCTCAACGACAACATGGGCATCACCGGCGCGCAGATCACCTGGCACGACGACGCGCACCTCTTCCCCTTCGACGGCATCGCAGACTGGCCGGGCATTGCGCGCCGCCTGCGCGCGGTCGATTTCCGCGGCCCGCTCACCTTCGAGCTGACCACGAAAAACAAGCCCGACCGCACGACCCACGACCGCTATGCCCACCTTGATCCGGCCGGCGTGCTCGCGCTGGCCCACGAAAAGGCCCTGCGCTTCTGCGAAATGATGCGCTGATTTCCTCTCTGTTTCATACAACCAAACCGCCCGCCGAAGGAGAAAGCCTCCTTCCGGCGGGCGCTTTTGCTACCGCATTGTCTCTTCTCGTATCTTTCTGTTGATCTCCTCGATAAACGCCCGTTTTCCGTCGGAATAGGCAAAGCGGTCGTCGCTGTATTCCCCGGCCAGCCGCCGCTTGATCAGGTCGTAGCGCCGGGCGTCTTCGGGATGCGCGTTCAGATAATCGCGAAAACCGACCAACAGTTCAAAATCCTCCTGCGCCTCGATGCGATAGCAGTGTACATGCGCAAGCGCGATCTCCTTCTCCGCTCCCCGTTCTACATAGCGGACAAACAGCCTCCGGGAATCCTCGTCGTTTCTCGGCCCCATGTATCGGTAGCCGATCTCTTCCATTTTGGGGATCTCCATGGCTTCATAGTCCTTGAGCAGGACGGCGATATCCAAAATAGGCTTTGCGCAGATCGTTCGGATGGAGGTGCTGCCGACGTGCCGGATATCCAGAAGGTTCGGGCCCATTGCGCCTCTGATCTGCGCTTCCTCGCGCCTGTATTCCGTTTCCCATTCGCCGCAATGCTCCGCCAGCACGACTTTCATCCTTTGTACGCCCTGCATTTTGTGCCTCCTCTCCGGTCAGGCGTTTTCGCGCCAGTCGGCTTCAAATTCGGCATTCCTCTCGCACACGAGCAGCCCGTTTTCGATCTTCAGCTCGGCCATCTGCACTGCCGAACGCGGATGATATTCGGGATCAAAATGCACAAAATACACGATAAACGCGCGGTCTCCGACCACCATCACGTCGGCGTGATGGCCCCGGGCCGTGTCCTGCGCGCGCGTGCCGGCTTCCTCAAGGATGTCCTGCTCCTGCCGGACAAAATGCGTCAGATCGTCGGAGGAATAGACCGCAAGGCCCCTCCAGATATCCGCGATGAGCCAGTATTTTCCGCCGAGCGCGAATACGTTCGGGCCCTCCTGCCCGCAGTCGCTGGTCGCCTCGCCGACATACTGCCATTCGTACAGGTCCGCGCTGTCGGCATAGCAGGTGTGCGATTCATTACGCTCGTCCTTATACCACATGCGCCATGCGCCGCCGGGCAGGCGGTAGATGCACGGGTCGATGATGCGCGAGGAGCCGAAGCTGAGCGGCCCGATGTGCTCCCAATGGAACAGATCGGCGGAGATATAGTGCTCGATGGTGGCCACGCCTTCCCAGTCGATATAAATGCCCCGGATATACGAGACGAACATATGATATTTTCCGTCGTCCGGGTTCCAGACGATCTCCGGCGCCCAATAGGTGTTGTGGCCAAACTCAAACGCCAGATCCAGCGCGCCGACATAATGCCATTTTGCGCCGTCGGCCGATTCCGCCACGCCGATGGGCGAGCCGTAGCAGTAGGACACGCCGGTGACATGCTGGTTTCCCCTGCGCTGGGTATAAAACATGTAATACAGGCCGTTTTGTTCATTTTTGATGATCATCGGATCGGCTGCGCCGTCGTAGATCGGGTCTCGAAAGAGCGGTGCGGGTACGATCATTTTGCCTCTGCCTCCTTTGGTTTTGCTTCGCTCAGGCCCTGCCGGAGCGCCTTCGTCGGGCATGCCCGGATGCATTCGCGGCACTGGATGCATTCCGCGCTGCCGCTGTTCACGCTCGGATCCACGCCCATGGGGCATACGTTTTTACATTTTCCGCAGTGTACGCAGGCGCTTTCGTCGCAGCGGATGCGAAAGAGCGCCCATTTCTGCACCATGCCGTAGGCCGCGCCGAGCGGGCAGACATACTTGCAGAAGGGCCGGTTTATGAACACGCTGAGCACGAGGATGGCGATGCACACCGCGCTCTTCCAGCTGAAGAGGAAGCCGATCTGGCTGCGCAGCTGGGGCGAGAGGCTCACCTGCATCCAGCCGCTGATCGTGCCGGAAGGACAGATCCACTTGCAGAACCACGGCTGCCCCTGACCGACCATGTCCACCGCCGCAAGCGGCAGCAGCACGACGAACACGGCCAACACGACATATTTTAGCCAGATCAGCCATCTGTGGCCGGGCAGGTTCTTGCGCTTCCACGGCAGGGGGATCTTATGCAGAAGGTCCTGCAGAAGGCCGAACGGACAGAGAAAACCGCAGGCGAGGCGTCCGACCAGCGCGCCGATAAAAATCAGGACGCCGACGACGTAAAAGCTCATTTTGTACTTCCAGCTGCCCAGCACCGCCTGCAGCGCGCCGATGGGACAGGAGCCAAGCGCGCCCGGGCAGGAATAGCAATTCAGCCCCGGCAGACAGAAGCGCTTGCCCGCGCCCTTGTACATCCCCTTGCCGAGGAAGCCCGCGACATAGCCGTTGCTCAGCGCGGAAAAGGCGATCTGAATGATCCTTCGGGGCGAAACCTTCCACTCAGCCAATGCCAACACACTCCAGACATACGACGATCGCCTTGCGCAGCACCGTGGCGACCTCATTGCGATGCAGGCCGAGCAGGATAAACCCTGCGCCGACGACCAGCAGCGCGATCGTAATCATCCTATTTTTCATAGAACATCCCTCCGTTTTCTATCTTACCATATTCCGCTTCAAAATCCCACCCGCCTGTCGCAAAGAATGCAAATTTGTGTTACAATAGATACGAACACAAGCCGCCCGCAAACAGGGGCGTTCGCATAAGACTACAGCAGGAGGATCCTATGTCGCAAAGCAACGATTCCATCGCCGTCATGCTGCTGTGCTGCCGCATGTCCGCCACAAGACAGGAACTGTTCGACCCGCTCAGCCCGCAGGAATTTCACGCGCTGGAGCAGACCCTCGCCCGTCGGCTCAACGCCGCCCCCGGATGGATGTTCGGGCGCGACATCGGCGAGCTGATGCAGGAGCTGGGCGTGAGCGAAAACGAAGCGCACAGGCTGGTCGTGCTCATGGAGCGCATGGTCTCGCTCACCTACGAAATGGACAATTACGACCGCAGCGGGATCGAGCTGATCACCTGCGTGGACAAGCGCTACCCCGCGACCCTCAAGCGCCGCCTCGGGCAGAGCGCGCCGCCGGTGCTCTATATCAGCGGCAATATGAACCTCTTCCGCGAGCCCGCGCTGGCCTTTGCCGGCTCTGTGCCCGGAGAGGAGCGCACCCGGCGCGAGACGGTCCTTCTGGCCGACCGCGCCGCGCAGGCGCAGGCCGTCTTTGCCACCAGCGGCACCAGCGGGCTGGACCGGACCGCCGAATGCCGCCTGCTCGACAACGGCGGCAGGCTCATCGCATGGCTGCCCGGCGGCATGAACGAAGCGCTGCAGCGCGAGGAGCTGAGCGAGCTGATCCGCCAGAGGCGTGCCGTGGCCTGTTCTGTGGTGCATCCCGGCGCGGCGGTCCAATCGCAAAACGCGCGCGCGCGCAGCAAATGCCTCTATGCCACGGGCACGGTCTCCTATGTGCTTGGCTGCGAATACAAGCGCGGCGACACATGGGACGGAGCGGCGGAAGCCCTGCGCAGCCGCTACACCGAGCGCATGTTCTGCTGGGAGACCGACCTCTTCTCCGGCAACGCCATGCTCATCAAGCGCGGCGCAGTCGGCATCGAAGGCGCGGAAAAGCTCGACTTCGCCCAGCTGCGCACCCGCTGGATGCAGCAGGAGGGCGAGCAGCTCTCCGTATTCGACGACCGGCACCTGATCTATTAAAGATAACGGCGAGGCCCCTTTTCTTTGGAAAAAGAAAAGGGGCCTCTTGCTCTCCGAAAAGAACTCATAAAAAAAGCCGGCATGCCGGCTTTTTTTCTTCTGTCAGGGTTCTCCGGGACAGCGCGGTCTTCTTTTTACCTGCGGCGCATGCATACCATGCTGCCCTCCGGCACGCCGGTGTACCCAGCGATCACCGCACACTTGACCATCATCAGAAAATATACATTTCCCTTTTCTTCGCTCAGGCTTTCGAAATTTGCCTGCCCTTTGGAAACGATCACGTCCGCCGCGTCATAGATCTCCCGAAACTCCTCGCTCACCCGGGGCAGCACCGTGCCTTGAGACCGATCCCCGTTGGAGACGATCTGCGCGAGCTCGTCCATGCCCACTGCGATCGCGTCTTCCGTCAGCGCGTCGTTCACGATGGCCTCTCCCCGTACAGCGAACGCGATCTGCGCCGTCGGCTTCTCCGCGCGCATGCGCTCGACGAGCAGCCTGTCCAGCGCGATCTCTCCGCAGTTATCGCCGATATATAATATCCTCTTCGCCCTGCGCACGTCCTCGAGCAGCGCGCCCGAGTCATCCGGCACGAGTTCCTTTTCGCTCAGCTTTTCGATCGCCGCGAACACCTCTTCCTGCGTGATCGCATGGATCGGACTGAAATCGATCAAATTGCCGACCGCCGCATATTTCACCGCCTCGCGGAACGGATCCCGCGCCCGCTCGATCCTACGCGTAAATTCCGGCAGCAGTTCCAGAAACACCCTGTCATAGTGCAGCTTCATTTCCCGATACGGGTCGGCATTCCCCAAATGCTCCTTCACGATGGCGAAGAATTCGCCCAGAAGCTCCGGGTTGGACTTCGTAAAATCCGCCTCCGCGAGGCATGCAAAGAATTTCCTGTACAGCCCGTGCCTGTCCTGTGTGCCCGTCAGCTCCGCCACTCTCACCGCCTGATTCACCAAACAGGGAAGACATCGATCGTTGATCTGCATACACACCGCTCCCTTCCTCCTAAAAAATAGCATATTTCCTGTCGATTGTCATCCATATTTAGCATAACGGCGCGTTTCAGACCGCAAAATATGCGGTATAATAGGATTGTCCATCAATAAACCAAGGAGATCTTCAAAAATGCTCGAATTAAAACACGTCGGCTTTGAAGCCCAAGACAGCAATAAGGAGATCCTGCATGATATCTCCCTGACCATAGACGACCGCTTCGTGGCCATCACCGGCCCCAACGGCGGCGGCAAATCCACTCTGGCCAAGCTCATCGCGGGCATTTACACGCCCACGACCGGCCGGATCCTGCTCGACGGCGTGGATATCACGCACATGAGCATCACCGAGCGCGCGAAGCTGGGCGTGAGCTACGCCTTTCAGCAGCCCGTGCGCTTCAAGGGCCTTCTGGTGAAGGACCTGCTCAGCCTCGCCGCGGGCGGCGACGACAGCATCGAAAACGCCTGCCGGTATCTGAGCGAGGTGGGCCTGTGCGCGCGCGATTACATCGACCGCGAGCTCAACGGCAGCCTTTCCGGCGGCGAGCTCAAGCGCATCGAGATCGCCATGGCGCTCGCGCGCGGCACGAAGCTCTCCATTTTCGACGAACCGGAGGCCGGCATCGACCTCTGGTCCTTCCAGAACCTCATCCGCGTGTTCGAAAATATGTACGAGCAGACGCGCGGCTCCATCCTCATTATCAGCCATCAGGAGCGTATCCTGAATATTGCGGATACGATCGTCGTCATCCAGAACGGTCAGCTCGGCTTCGTCGGCAAGAGGGAAGACGTCCTGCCGGAGCTGCTGCACAACGCCGACATCGGCCAGGCCTGCAGCGTGCTGACCCGCAAAATCGAGGGGGTGAAAGCATGATGAACGAGATCACCAAAGCCATGCTCCGGGAAGTGGCCGACCTCGACGCGCTCCCCGTGGGCGCCTACAACCTGCGCCTGAACGGACAGGCCGCCGGCCGCGTTTCCACTGCCAATATCGAGATCGTCCCCAAGGAAGATAAGCCCGGCATCGACATCATCATCAAGCCCGGCACGGTCAACGAGAGCGTGCACATCCCGGTCGTCATCTCCGAGACCGGGCTCAAGGAGCTCGTCTACAACGACTTTTTCGTCGGCGAGGGCAGCGACGTGACCATCGTGGCCGGCTGCGGCATCCACAACTGCGGCGACAGCGACTCCGCCCACGACGGCGTGCATTCCTTCCACATCGGCAAAAACGCCCGCATCCGCTATGTCGAAAAGCACTACGGCGAGGGCGAAGGCCGCGGCAAGCGCGTGATGAACCCGACCACGGAGATCTTCATCGACGAGGGCGGCTATATGGAAATGGAGACCACGCAGATCGCCGGAGTGGACGACACCTACCGCAAGACCAGCGCAGTGCTGGGCGAAGGCGCGAGCCTTGTGGTGAAGGAGAAGATCATGACCACCGGCGAGCAGACCGCCGACACCGATTTCGTGGTGGACCTCAACGGCGAGGGCTGCTCCGCCAACATCATCTCCCGCTCCGTCGCCAAGGACAGGAGCAAGCAGAACTTCGTCAGCCGCCTCAACGGCAACTGCGCCTGCGCAGGCCACACCGAATGCGACGCCATCATCATGGACGACGCCGTGGTGCTGGCCAGCCCGCAGCTCACCGCCGCGAGCGTGGACGCGAGCCTCGTGCATGAAGCCGCCATCGGCAAGATCGCCGGCGAGCAGCTCATCAAGCTGATGACCCTCGGCCTGAGCGAGCAGGAGGCCGAAGAGCAGATCGTCAACGGATTCCTCAAATAAACCGCCTCTGCGGCTCCAAAAAACACGCCGCCCGTTTTGCACAGTACGCAAAACGGGCGGTTTTTTCTGTTTTTTCGGGCAGCGCCCGGTCATTTCTGCCGCAGCAGAGAGAAGATCTGCGTCGGCTTGACCGGCTCTCCCTTGCGGAAGGTACACAGCGCGTATGCCTTGCCCGCGAGCAGTGTGATGGCAAAGGCCGTGACGAGCACGATCGCCATCGACGCAAGGCCCATGCCGACGGAGAACTTGCCCAACATCAGCTTGCCGGGCATCACGAGGATGGACACGAAGGGGATCCAGGGATACCATCCTTCGTCCGGGATCATGCCCATCTCGCCGGGGTTCGAATAGAGCACGCCGAGGAAGGAGATGATGAGGATCATCGTAAAGAGCGCGTTCGTGCTGGAAAGATCCTCCGGCTTCGACGCAAGCGCGCCGCCGAACGCGGAAAGCGCGCAATAGAGCAGGAAGCCGCTCATGCAGAAGAGCACGCCGAGGAGGATGCCCACCGGGCTGAAGGCCGTGCCCAGCTGCGCCGCGATCTCGAGAAAGCGGATCAGGCCGAGCGTAGTGTCCGGATTGACGGCGCGCACCAGAGCCGTGCCCAGCGCAAGGCCGGCGACCGCAGAGGCGATCCACGCGGCGAGCTGCAAAATGGCGGTGGCCGCGATGGCGAGCAGCTTGCCCAGCAGCAGCGCGCCGGGGCGCACGCTCACCAGAAACAGGTCCATCAGCTTGCTGGTTTTTTCCATGATCACGCTTCCGGCGACGCTCTGTCCGTATGCAAGCACCATGAAATACATGATCATCACCATCACATAGGGCACGATCATGTCCATCAGTTCGCCAGCCAGCCCGCCGCCGCTCTCTTCGCCCTCGTCCTGCGCCGTTTCGAGCACCGTGTACGAGCCTGCAAAGGTCGCCTGCAGCGCGGCCGGGTCGATCTCCATACCGATGGCCAGCGGAGCCACGATGTAAGCGGAGATGTAATTCGCATAGGCGAGGGCGTCCTCCTCGCTGACGAGGCTGTTTTCCGGCCTCAGCGCGCGGACGTTCAGGCCGTGCGCGTCCTGTTCGACGAGCACGATCAGCTCCGTTTCGCCGATCGTCTCCGCAGCCTCCTGCACGCTCTGCGCCTGCTCGGTGGGGATCGAGCCGTACAGGCCGCCAAGCAGGCCGTAGACGCTCCAGTCCGCCTGCGCGCCGGTCTCGTTGACGAAGACCGCTTTGGTGATCGCCGTCTCCTGCACAGACGACCCGGAATCGCTCGAGATGAGGATATCCGTGAGCAGCATGCCGCCCGCGATCAGCACCACAAGAAGCAGCGAAACGAGGATCGTTGACGTCCTGTAGCCGCGCGTGGAGACATGCCGGCGGAAGGTGAAACCAAAGACCTCTCTCCATCCGCGAAGCAAACCCTTCTTCATGCAGCCTCCCCCTTTCCGCGGCCCGCCATGGCGAGCAGGTCCCTCATGCGCACCTTGCTGCCGCGCCGCATGAGCAGCGCGCCGTATACTCTATGGCAGAATATGGCCAGCAGGGCGATGCACACGAGCTGGATCAGCCAGCTCAGCAGCAGCACCGGCAGGCCGATCTCCCCGAGGAGATAGCGCACAGGCGCGACGAACACATTGACGACGGGAATGAGCGAGAGCGCAGTCGCCGCGCCGCCGCCCAGCGCCGAGGTCGCCACAGAGGTGATATACCCCGCCGTAGACGTGAGCACGATGCTCACATTTGCGCTTTCCACGTCCTCCATATTGCTGCAGCGCACGCCCGCAAGCCCGGCCAGCAGCGCATAGAAGGCATAGGCGACGAGCACGGACACGACGAACACCAGCACCATGCCCACATCCAGCCCGCTCAAGATCGCGCCGACGTTCGTCTGGGCAAACAGCGCCTGCACGTTCGAAAGCTGCAGCACGCGCGTGACCATGAACCACGAGCCCGCAAACCCGGCTACCAGCAGCAGCAGCTGGATCGCCACCAGACACATGGAGGCGAGGATCTTGCCGATGATCAGCGCCATGGGCTGCACGCTGACCATCAGCGTCTCCACAAGGCGGCTGGCCTTTTCCTCGATCACGGCGCGCACGATATAGCTGCTGGAAAAGCTCACGAGCATCATCAGCAAGATGGAATAAATGAATGTGAGCAGATAGCGCGTGTCGAAATTCATGTCCTCCTTCTGTTCGGAGGGCGAATAGTATTCGTTCAGAGTGCTCGTCGAGACGCTGACGGGCGCCGTGAGCAGGCCGATCTGCGCTTCATCGCCGGCCAGCGCCCGGCTGCGCGCCTTTTCCGCCGCAGAAAGCACGGCGTTTGCGGCGCGGGAGAGGTCGCCGTCGGAGAGCTGCCCGTCCTCAAAGGCCTTCGCATGGACCGCAAGGGCGCCGAACTCGTCGACTCGGACGGTGACCAGCGCGGTCTTCCAGCCAGAGGCGAGCCGCGCCTCTTCTTCCTCCTGCCATACGCCGACGGGCAGCTGCGCGAGCAGCTCGTCGGCGGCGCATACGTCCTCCGCCCGCACGGAAAGCCCGGCCTCGTCGACGATCTGTATGCCCAGCAGTTCCGTCGATTCCACGACGCCATTGGACATGCTCAGCGTTGCGACCAGCAGGCTCGCCACGCTGGAGACGAGCAGCACGATCATGGTGATGATCGTGGAGCGGCTCTTGAGATATTGCCCGAGCGTGAAGCGGAAGACCGCTTTCGTGCCGGCAAACTGCCCTTTATTCATCATGCTCGCCCGCCTTTTCTACGAAGATCTCATGCAGGCTCGGCTCGCGCAGATCAAACGTGACCACGGGGATCTGCCGCTCGATGAGCGTGCGCAGCAGCGCGTTGGCCTGCCCTTCCCCCGTCACCTTGCAGACATACTCGTTTTCCTTCTGCTGCACGATCGCTGCGCCGCTGCGGCGGATGCATTCCGTCGCGTCGCCCTCCGTCTTGAGCCGCAGGTTCACCCGGCCATAGCTCTTCTTGATCTCGTTGAGGTTGCCCTGCAGCACGGCCTTCGCCCGGTCCATGATGGTGATCTCGCTGCAGAATTCCTCGACCGTGGCCATCTGGTGGCTGGACATGATCAGATATTTTCCCGCTTCGATCTCCTCGCGGATGATGGATTTGAACAGATCCGTGTTCACCGGATCCAAGCCGGAGAGCGGCTCGTCGAGGATGAGCAGCTCCGGGTCGGAGATCAGCGCGGTCATGAGCTGGATCTTCTGCTGGTTGCCCTTGGAGAGCTGATCCGCCTTCATGGACGGGCCGGAGCTCATGCGCTGCATGCCGCCAAAGCTGCGGGTGATCTTGGTCGGATAGAGGTATTCCTCGGCGTGCAGACGCTCCGCCCAATAGCGCACGCGCTTTTCCGCCTCCGCCTTGCTCACGCCGCGCAGGTGCGCGAAATAGACCAGCTGGTCCATCAGCCGGTATTTGGGATAGAGCCCGCGCTCCTCGGCCAGATAGCCCACGTTGCAGCTGGCCGTGGTCAGCGGCTTGCCCTTCCAGAGCACCTCGCCCTCGTCCCGCGCGAGCATGCCCAGCATCATGCGGATGGAAGTCGTCTTGCCTGCGCCGTTCGTGCCCAGCAGCGCATATACGCCCGGCTCGGACATGGAAAAGCTCAGATGATCTACAACGATCTTCTCCCCATAGGATTTGGTCAGGTTCTTTACGATCAGGCTCATGATTTTATCGCCCTCCTTCTTGTACAGGCAAAAGAGTAGCACGGGACGTCCCGCTGCGCAAGCCCTGCGCGCCCAAATGTCGCAATTTTTGTCTGAAAGCTCCATCGGGCGCAGGTTCGCACTATCCTTTTGATATCTTTATGATATCAATAGGATGCGCAGTTGTCAACATCTTCCTGCTGTTTTTTCCCTGTAAAGACAGCGCCGCCTCATCAATACGCCTGCGAAACGGTGAAAAGCGAATAGAAATAGCCCTTGTCCTCCATCAGCTCGTCGAATCTTCCGCACTGCACGATGCGCCCGCCGCGCAGCACCACGATGCCGTCGTAGGCGCGCAGCAGCGCCTCCTCCAGCCTGTGCGTCACCACGATGCGCGTGAGCCCCTCCAGCGCCAATATCTCCTTTGTCACACCGAACGCCGTCGCCGCGTCCAACGCCGCGGTCGCCTCGTCGATGAGCATCACGGGCGTGTTGCGCAGCAGACATCTCGCGATGGAAATGCGCTGTCGTTCTCCGCCGGAGAGGGCTTTGCCGTTTTCGCCGCAAAGATATCCCTCTCCCTTTTGCCGCACCAGCGCGCTCAGACCGCTGCGTTCGATCGCCCGCCGCACCTCATCTTCCGGAAACTCATGAAACATGGTGATATTGTTCCGGATGGTATCGTTAAAAACAAACACGTTCTGCTGCACGATGGACACGATATCAAACAGCGATTCGGGCGAGATCTCGCGCAGCTCGTGTTCGTCCAGCAGGATCCGCCCCGCGTAATCCTCCCGAAAGCCCAGCAGGAGATTGAGCAGCGTGCTCTTGCCGCTGCCGCTCGCGCCCACCACGGCATAGCTCTTCCCCGCCTCGAAGACGCAGTCCACATCGCGCAGGATGGGCCTGTCCTCCTCATAGCCAAAGCTGACCCCCTGCACGGCGATGGCCTTCTCCAGCCTCGGCGGCACGTCTTTTCCCGTGCGGGCGGTGTTGTCGCTGAGCGATTCGGCCAGCTTGTCGATCAGCGCCCGCGCCGCTTTGCGGTTGGCGATGATGGGCGGGATGGACTGCACCGGGCCCAGCACATAGTTCATCATCTGTACAAAGGACATGACCACGCCCGCCGTCACGCCCATGCCCGTCACCGCCATGAACGCGCCGATCGCGAACACGGCGATCTGCACGAAGGCGCCCAGATCTCCCGCGAGCACGCCGATGAACGTCGCCGTCTTCCTGCGCTTCGCGCGCGCACGCTCCAGCGCGGCGTTTTGCGAGACAAAGAGCTCCTGCGCTTCCTGCTCCGCGCGGAAGCTCTTCACGACCGTGAAGCCCTCCAGCAGATCGCGCACCGTTCCCACAAAATGCTCGTTCCGATCCGACATCTCCTGCTCCGCCTTTGTCAGCGCGCCGCCCGTGAGCACAGCGCTGATCAGCGGGAGCACGGAGAGCAAAAGCGCGATGGCCGTGAGCAGCGGGCTGTAATACAGCATGAGCGCAAGCGCGCCGAAAAAGGTGAAGATCTGCATCACGAGCTGAAACACCGGCTCGAGATAGTTCTGTTCGATGGAATTCATGTCGTTGGTCAGCGCGGAAAGATAGCGGCTCGTGTTCTCCTTCTGAAACGTGCCCACGCCCTTTTCCGTGATGCGGCGGAAGGCATGCTCCTTATAGCGGCTCAGCGCGCGGGAATAAAAGCGCGGCTCGACGACCGTGCGGATCAGATCCGGGATGACCAGCATCACAAACACGCCCGCTCCCGCCCACGTCAGGCGGATGACCGGCTGCAGCTGCGTGCCCGCCGCCGCGTCGAAGAGCTCCTTGATCAGCGCTGCAAGCGCGACATTCACCACTGAAAGGCAGATCATGCAGCCTACGATCAGCGCAAAGGCGCCCCTGTTTTCCCGGTAAAATTCCCCCGTCAGCGCGCGCCTGCGCTCTTTTTGGCTCCTGTTTTCGTTTTTCATATTCCTCATCCTCCTGCCCATATAACGAACGGCAGCGCGCATCTGTTGTGCCGCGGCTCAGTTTTTACAGAAGCCAGCATACAGGCGCAAGATAAAAATACGGGCCGGATGAGATTAGAAACGCATGAGAAAAACGGAAGCCCGAGCGTTTGCTCGGGCTTCTGTTTGGTCAGTCAAAAAAAGCATTTTTTGACTGACCGGTGGACGGGGAAGCAAGCTCCCCCGCCACTGCCACCCTCTCCGGATTTTGCTGAAAT
>JAUMYC010000024.1:4469-17848 GCA_030528845.1 Eubacteriales bacterium | reverse complement strand
GCCGTGCCCAGCTGGCGAGAGACCTCCGACGTGCGGAAGGCCGCCTGCGCGGGCACCACGGCGAGGACAAAGGTCTTCTCGCTGCGCGGGGTCAGAAACAAATTCTTGGGCATCACCGCGCCCAGCGCCTGCGCGTTGGGCATGCAATCTTCCATATGCTCCACCGGCGCATGCTCCCGGCAGCGATAAGCGATGCCCATCGCCTCCAGTGCGGCGAGCACCTCCTCGCGCACGGCGCTCATCGCGCGCCCCTCGTGCGCAGATCTTCGCCCTCGAGCGCGATCACATAGGTGCGGCCGGCGTCAAGCAGGCGCGAGGCGATGCGCTCGTTATAATGCTCCTGCAGCTCCGACATGGAGAAATTCGTGGCTGCGAAGGTGGGCCTGCCCGCGGCAGAGCGCTCGTTGAGCAGCGTGAAGAGGTATTCGATGGTGATGTTGTTGAGCATGGGCTCGCTGCCAAGGTCGTCCAGGATCAGGAAGGGGGCCTCCAGCATCTCGTCGAAGGCGTCGCGCCCCTCAAAGCTACCCATATGCCTGCGGCGCATGGCCTCCAGCATGCGGAAGCCCGTCATCTGCAGCACGGGGAAGCCGCGCTCGCGCAGGCGCTGCGCCACGCAGTTCAGGAAAAAAGTCTTGCCCAGCCCGCTCTTGCCCAGCAGCGTGACGTTGGGCTTGGCGTTTGCGGGGTAATGCTCCGTATAATAGAGCAGCAGCCTGCGCACGCGCTCGGCAAATTCGCGCTGCGTGAAGCCCTGTCCGCCGGGCACGTCCTGCGGAAAGACGTCGAGGGAGAAGATCTCGAAGGACTGCTCCGTGGCCATGGCCTCGCTCATCTCGCGCACGAGCGCGCTCTCAAAGCAGGCGCAATAGCGCCGGGGAAAGCTCTCCGCCACATAGCCCAGATCCTTGCAGTACGGGCATTTGGGGCGCAGAGAGAGCACGTCCTCCTCCAGCCCCGCGCTGCGCACGGCCTGCTTGAGCCTGCTGTCCCAATCCAGCGAGCGGCGGCGCATCTCCGCGGCCAGCTCTCTGCCGCGCGCGGGCTGCAGCGCCAGACGGCGCGCGCTCTCCGAGGCGAGCTCACGCCCCTCGTCGATCAGCGAGGCGATCTCGGGATGTTCGCTGCGCACGCGCGCGATGCGCTCGTCCCGCTCCTGCTCGGCGGCGGCGCGGCGGCGGGCATAGACGCCCAGCAGCCTGTCGATATGCTCCTGTCTGGTCATGTTGCTGATCCCTCATCTCCCGAAAGCTCGCTGAAATCCACAGCCACGCGCTGCTTGAGCTGTTCGTCGTCATATTTGCGCTGTTCATACTGCTGCGCCGGGTTCGTCTTGCCGGGCCGCGCGGCTGCGCCGGCCCCTGCGCCCTTCTCGAAGGAAGCGGCCTCTGCGCGGGCCTGCTCGAGCGTGCGCACGCCCTTGAACTGCCATTCGCGCAGGATCTTGGTCATATAGCCCACCGGCTTGAGCATCCCCTTGGAGCGCTCCGCCGCAAAGAGGATCACCTCCTGCGGGAAGGCGCTGATCCAGTTCACGGCCGCGGTCACGTCCGTGCGGGTCACGCGCGCGCTCAGGCCGAGGATCTCGTAGATCTGCGCCATGAGCTTCTCGCCCGGCTCGCGCCGCCTTGCATATTCCTCGGCGGCCTCGCGCGTGGTGATGCCCTCCCTCTGCCAGGCCTCTAGCCTGCGCTCGAGGTCTTCAAAGGTCTTTTTGCCCTTTTGAGAGCACTGCCCCGCCGCATAGACGATCGCCTCGTGATCAAAGCCGCGGCCGAGCAGGCTGTTGTACACGGCGGACTGCGCCTCCGTGGGCATGCCGGGCGCACCCAGCGCCAGCAGCACCTTCTTGATCTGCTCGAAATGCTCGATGCCGTCTCCCCTGCTGCGGCGCAGCAGGACCGTGTTCAGATAGGCGAACGAGGGGTTGGCCGTCTTGGTCAGCTCCTTGCAGGCCGAGACGATGTCCTCCTTGCTCAGGCCGAGCTCGCCCACCCATTTCTCCGCCATCCGGATCTCATCGAGCGTGGGCACGCGCCGCAGGCCCATCTGCTTGAGCACGACCTTCGCCGCCTGCGCAGCCGCGCCGTCGCGCTCGAGCCATTCCTGCGCGCGCTCGAGATCGCGGATGTCCTCGCTGGCCCAGCGCAGGGCGATGGCGTCCATATCGCGGAAGATATAGCGCAGGCTTTTTCCGGCTTTTTTCGCCCGTTCCACCTGCTTTTCCACCAGCAGCAGCACGACCTCCTCCGGCAGGCGCAGCGTTTCGATCCAGTCGACCGCCTTGGACTGCTCCTGCGGCGCGACGAGCCTGTCTGCGCCGAGGTGATATTGCAGCTGCTGAAAAAAGTCGCGGTATTGATAGGCGCTGTTTTGCGGGTCGTCCTCGCTGAGCATGGCCCGCTGCGCGCTGATATACTGATACCTCGGCGGGTTATCGCTCAGCCGAACGACCAGCCCGGCCCGCTCCCAATAGCGAAACGCGTCGGCCACGTCTTCCGGCTTAATGCCCAGCGCGCGCGCCACGCTCTCGGCGGAGGCGTCCTCGCTGGGGTAGCGGCAGAGCATCAGCCCGTAGAGATATACGCGCACAAAGTCTCCCGGCGCGTGCGGCATGTGCTCCATCAGGAAGATATTCTCCACCGGCGTGATATCAAAGAGCATGAAATCGCGCGGAAATTCGCAATACGGCATGGGGCTGTGTCTCCGCCTTTCCAAAAAAGGTTCTTTTGCAAAAAACAGGCAACCGGGAACCCGCACAGGGGCTCCCGGTTGCCATTATAGCATATTTACGCCGCCCTTGAAAGCCGCTTTATTTTGCTTCGCTCAGGCGGAAGCGATGGGCGTAGCCCTCGTAGAGGGTGTTGAAGTTCTGCCCGCCGCCATACTTGATGTCGTGCAGATATTCGTGCACGTCCATCGCGTTCTGTGCGATCTCGATCACGCACACGCCGATGTTGGAGCAATGGTCGGAAACGCGCTCCAGATCGCCCAGCAGATCGGACAGGACGAAGCCCAGCTCGATGGTGCAGTCGCCTGCGGTGAGCCTGGCGATGTGGTTGGCCTTGATGTCCACGGAGAGGCGGTCGATGACCTGCTCGAGGGGCTCGATATGCGCCGCGAGGGTGATGTCGTTGTTGACGAAGGCTTCCAGAGAGATGCGCACGATCTCATAGACCGCGCCGCGCAGCACGGCGATCTCCTTGCGCGCTTCGGCCGAGAAGTTCTGGCGCTTGTCATACATTTCCTGGGCGCTCTTGGCGATGGAGACCGCGTGGTCGCCGATGCGCTCGAAATTGCCGATCAGATGCAGCAGCTTGGTGATCTCGTGGCTGTCCTCCTCGCTGTTGTCGCAGGCGGAGAGCTTGACCAGATACGTGCCGATCTTGTCCTCGTAGACGTCCAGCTTGTCTTCCATCTCGCAGACCTCTGCAAGGCCCTCCTCGGTGAACACGTCCACCAGGCCGAGCGCCTTCTGGATGGCTTCGGTGGCCGTTTCGGCCATGGTCTTGACCGTCTGGCTGGCCATCTGCACCGCGACGGGCGGCGTGACGAACAGGCGGTCGTCGAGCATGTTGAGCTCTTCGTGCTTTTCCTTGGAGTGGATGGTCTTGGTGGCCAGAGCGCCCAGCTGCCTGCCAAAGGGCGCCAGCAGCACGGAGCAGAGCACGTTAAAGCCCGTGTGCAGGATGGCGATGCCCAGCGGGCTGATGGCCTCCTCCAGGAAGGGCATGGGGATCAGCGCGCGCAGCAGGCTGTAGATCGCAAGCCACACCACCGTGCCGATCACGTTGAAGTACAGATGCACCATGGAAGCGCGCCTCGCCTCTGCGGAAGCGCCCACGGAGGAGAGCAGCGCCGTGACGCAGGTGCCGATATTCTGGCCCATGACGATCGGGATCGAGGTGGCCCAGGAGACGGAACCCGTCATGGACAGGGCCTGCAGGATACCGACCGAGGCGGAGGAGGACTGGATCACGCCGGTGAGCACAGCGCCGGCGAGCACGCCCAGCAGCGGGTTGGAGAACATGGTCAGGATGCTGGTGAACTGCGGCACGTCGGCCAGCGGCTTCACCGCGCCGGACATGATGTCCATGCCGTACATCAGCACCGCAAAGCCGATGAGGATGGAGCCGGTGTCGCGCGAGCGGTCCTTCTTGCTGCCCATATACATGGCGATGCCCGCGAGGGCGAGGATGGGCGTGAAGGACATGGGCTTGAGCAGCTGCACGAAGAAATTGCCGCTTTCAATGCCCGTGAGCGAGAGCACCCACGAGGTGACGGAGGTGCCGACGTTGGCGCCCATGATGATGTAGATCGCCTGCGCCAGCGTCATCAGGCCGGAGTTGACAAAGCCGACCACCATGACCGTCGTCGCCGAGGAGGACTGGATGACCGCCGTGACGCCAAGGCCCAGGAGATAGCCGCGCAGGGGGTTCTTCGTCAGGTTGGAAAGGAGCGCCTTGAGCTGGTTGCCCGCGCGCTTTTCCAGCGCGTTGCCCATGTAGCTCATACCGAACAGGAACAAAACCAGGCCGCCGATGAGCTCGAGTACTGAGAACAGGTCCATAAGGATCTTCCTCCATTCGTATGCGTTCGTCTCTTCTTTTCTTCTCTTACACGATACAATATAGCGTATTTCGCGCGGCCCGAAAAAGCAGAAATCGTTAATTCTGCATCAGGTTTTCTTGTTTTCTGCCGCCTTTTTCAGCAAAAATGACACATTCGACACATATAGAGCACAAGAGAAGCATCCGCGTCATGCGGCATGCCTGCATATTTATGAACGTTTTTTCTCCCCTCCCCGTTTATGTTCCCCCTGCGCCGAGGCGCGAAAACGGGAGCCCCTGCGCAGGGGGCTCCCGTTTGTTTTTCTGCGTTGTTCAGAGCCTGTCGGACACCGCGGCGATCTGTGCGAGCGTAAGCGTTTCTCCGCGCACGCCCTCCTTGAGCCCCGCCTGCGCGATGACCTCGGCCGCGCGCTCCTTGGGCATGGAAAAGGCGGCGGAGAGGTTGTTGGCATAGGTCTTGCGGCGCATGGCGAAGGCGGCCTCGAGGCAGCGCAGGAACTTTTGCTCGTCCTGCGGCTGCGCGGGGCGCTCCTCCCGCGCAAGATAGCGGCAGCCGATCAGCGCGCTCTCCACATGCGCGTTGGGCGTGAAGGCATGCGGCGGCAAAACGTCGAGGATCTCCATCTCGCAGAAATACTGCATCCGCGCGGCCAGCGCGCACCAGTTCTTCTCGCCCGGCTGCGCGCACATGCGCTCGGCGGCTTCCTTCTGCACCATCGCCGTGATGCTCTGCGGCGGCCTCTCGCCCGAGACGATGCGCGGCAGCAGCTCCGCCGCGATGGCGTAGGGCAGGTTGGACACGAGCAGATAGGGCGCGCCCGGGCCGAATTCCTCGTCTGCCAGCGCGCGGATATCCGTCTTGCAGATGTCGTTGTAGATCACCTTCGTCGCTGCGAACGGCTCGAGCATTTTCGCTAAGATCCCCTCCAGCGCCCGGTCGATCTCCACGGCGACGACGCGCGCCCCGGCCCGCGCCAGCGCGCAGGTGAGCGTGCCCGCGCCCGGGCCTACCTCCAGCACATTCGTGCCTTCTCCCGCGCCGGAGAGCGCCGCGATCTGCGCGTTGCGGGCGTCGTCGAGCAGAAAATTCTGCCCCAGCGCCCGGGAAAAATGAAACTCCGCCTCGGAAAGATACACCCGCGCCCTCGCGGAATCGCTGATATCAAGCATGGTCTTGCTCCTTATTTCTTTTAGATATGCACGCCCGCGAGCGTTTCGCCCACCTTGGCATGGATCACCAGCGAAGCCAGATGGTCCATGGGCGTTTCGTCCCGGTTGATCAGCACGATCTCGTCTCCGTTGAATTCATGCACAAAGCCCGCCGCCGGATAGACCGTCAGGCTCGTGCCGGCGATGATGAGCACGTCCGCCTTTGCGATGGAGCGGATCGCCCCGTTCATGGTGGGGCGGTCGAGCGCCTCGCCGTAGAGCACGACGTCCGGCTTGACGCAGCCGCCGCATTCGCAGCGCGGGATGCCCGTGGAATTCTGCATAAATTCCAGCGAATGGAACTTTCCGCACAGCATGCAGTAGTTGCGCCACACGCTGCCGTGCAGCTCAAAGACCTCTCTGCTGCCCGCCTTGTGGTGCAGCCCGTCGATGTTCTGCGTCACGACGCCGGAGAGGCGCCCCTTTTTTTCCAATTCCGCCAGCCAGAGGTGCGCCTTGTTCGGCTCGGCCTGCGGAAAGAGCATCTTGTCGCGGTAAAAGCGGAAGAATTCCTCCGTCTGCAGCGTGAAAAAACGGTCGGACAGGATCGTTTCCGGCGGGAAGCGATATTTCTGGTGATAGAGGCCGTCCTCGCTGCGAAAATCCGGGATGCCGGATTCCGTCGAAACGCCCGCGCCGCCAAAGAACGCGATGCGCTTTCCCCTGTCGATGATCTGCTGCAGCGTCTTCATGGCCGCTTCCCTCCTTCCGGTTTAATCAATATACCATGCCTCCGGCGGTTTTTCAAGAATGAGATCGCCGCGGCGGCATAAGAGGAGGAAAAGCGGCGCATACTGCCGGTACAAAACCCATGCATATTTTGGGGGAGGCAGAAAATGTACACCGTTTCAAGCCGGTACAAAGACGATATCCTGTCCGAAGACGCGCTGCAGCGCCGTATGCGCCTGCTCGCGCTGGAGGAAGAGACCGGGGACAAGGCGCGGCTGCGCGTGCCGCGCGAGGCTCGCGCCGCCATGCGCGCGCTGCGCAGGGTCCTCTCGCACACGCAGGAGCGGGAGAGATGCCACGCTCTGCAAAAAGCCGCCCAGACCGCAGGCTTTTTCGAGCCCGCCTTTTATGCGGCCGCGCCCCGGGAGCGCGGGGAGCTGCCCGAGCTTATGGGGGAGGCGCGCATCCAGCGCATCGCCCGGGAGATCCTGCTCTGCAGCGGTATGCAGCCCGACGCCGCGCGCGTGCGGCTCGCTCTGCGCGCCTTTGCGCAGGAGCGCGGCCTGCGCATGGAGGAGCTGATGCGCACGGGCGAGGCGCTGCGCGTCGAAAGCATGCGCCTGTACGCCCAGGCCTGCGCCGAAGCCGTTTCCATCCAGAAGGAACGGGATGCTGCGGCGCGCTGGCTGCGGGGCGAAGGAAGTGCGCGCCCGGGCTCCGTCTTTCTGGAGCAGGCGCTGTGCCTCGCCAAAGAGAGCGGCGCGCCCCGGAGGCAGAAGGAGCTCGAGCGCATGCTCGGCGCGCAGGAGGGCGGCGAGCATGCCGTGCTGCAGCGCGAGCGGATGCGCCGGGAACTCCTCTGCCGGCGCATGGACGCCCTGAGCGAGGCGCTGCGGCTGTCCGGGCAGCTCGCTCCGGAGGAGCTGCTCGGCCTGTGCGAGGCGGGGCGGCTGCTCCTCGCGCATTCCTGCTACACCTCCTGCGCGGAGGCATCGCAGGCCATCCTGCGCAGGTGCGTCGCGCAAATCGCCCGCGAGGCGGAGCTTTCCGAGGCCGCCGTCGTGCGGGAGGCACTCGACCTCGCCGCACGCGCCCCCGAGGGAGAGCTGCGCGCACAGCCGGGCTGGTATTGGACGGAGGACGATGGCCGCGCCGAGCTGCTGCGCGAGCTGGGGCGCGCGGACGTCCGCCTGACAAAACGCGTGCCGGACCCGCACGGCTCCTTCTATATGACTGCTGTTTTCGCGCTTGCCGCCGCGCTGCTGGCCGCTCTGTGCGCCTGCTCCGTGCCCTTCTGGGCGTGGGGCTTTGCGGCCGTCGGCTGCTGGGCGCTGGCCTCCGCGCTCGTCAACGCCCTCTGCGCGCGCTTCGTTCCGCCGGCCGGCCTTCTGCGCCTCGCGCCGGAAGCGCTCCCAAAGGAGCTGCACACGCTCGTGGTCATCCCGGCCATCCTCCCCGACGCCCGGCGCGCGGAAGCGCTCGCGGGGCAATTGGAGGTGCTCGCTGCGGGAGAGCGCGACGAACGCTTTTCCTTCTGCCTGCTGGGCGATTTCCCGGACGCGGACGCGCCGCTGCTGGCCGGAGACAGCGAGACCCTCGCCCGCGCACGGGGAGCCGTCGCGCGCGCAAACGAGCGCATCGGGCAGCGAAGGCTTTATTTTCTGCACCGCAGCCGCGTGTGGAACAGCGCATCGGGCCGCTGGATGGGCCGCGAGCGCAAGCGCGGCGCTCTGCAGGCGCTCAACGCGCTGCTGCTTGGCGGCGAGAACACTTTTGATGCGGACGGCGAAGACGCGCCCGCGCTCGCAGGCCGCTTTCAGTATGTGATCACCCTCGACGCGGACACCCGGCCCTATCCCGGCGCGCTGCGCATGCTCGTCGGCACGATCGCGCACCCGGTGAACCGGCTGAGCGGGCGCAATGTGCTGCAGCCGCGCATGGCGCTGAGCGCCGCGGGAGAGCCCTCTCCCTTCGCGCGGCTGCTGGGCGGCGCGGCCGGCGTGAACGGCTACGGCGGCACGGCCTCCGAGGTCTATCAGGATCTGTGCGGGCAGGGCGGCTTTGCCGGGAAGGGCGTTTACGACGTCGCAGCCTTTGCGCAGCGGGCCGGGCAGGCCCTGCCGGAAAACGCCATCCTCAGCCACGATCTGCTCGAAGGCTTTCTCGTCGGCTCCGCCTTTGCGGGAGATATCGTCCTGCTGGATCATTTTCCCGCCGCGCTGCATTCCCTGCTCAAGCGCACGCATCGCTGGACGCGCGGCGACTGGCAGCTGCTGCCCTTCCTGCGCGGGCGCACGCCCCTGCAAAAATACCGCATGCTGGACAATTTGCGCATCAGCCTCACGCCCGCGGCGGCGCTCGGCTTGCTGCTGGCGGGGCTGCTGCACGCCGCGCCCGCCCTGCTGCTGACCGGGCTGCTGGTCTGTCTGTCCGGCTTTCTGCTCTGTCCCACGGCGGACGGCCTGCTGCGCGCCACGGCGCAGCTCGCCCTGCTGCCCAACGAAGCGCACTGCCGGCTGGACGCCGCCGCACGGGCGCTCTGCCGCACCTTCATCTCCCGCCGCAATATGCTCGAATGGGTGAGCGCCGCAGACGCCGAGCGGCAGGCCGGGCGCGCGCCGCTCTGGCCCCGCGCGGCAGCCGCGCTGCTGTGCGCGCTCTGCGCTTTTTCAGGAAAAATGTACCTTAGCGGCGCGGTGCTGACGGCGCTGTTTCTGCTGGGCGCGCCCCTGCTCGAGCACATGCAGGAGCAGCGCGAGCCGGAGCGCCTCAGCGCCGGGCAGCGCGCGTTCCTCTCTTCTCTCGCGCAGGATACCTGGCGCTTTTTCGTCCAATACACCTGCGCAAGCGGGCTGCCGCCGGACAACGTGCAGTTCGAGCCGCCCATCGGCACGGCGCGGCGCACCTCGCCCACCAACATCGGCCTGTACATGGCCTGCTGCGTCGGCGCGAAGGAGCTCGGCCTGATCGACGAGGCGGAAATGCTCGCGCGGCTGCGACAGACCGCGCAGAGCCTCGAGCGCATGGAAAAATGGCACGGCATGCCCTATAACTGGATCGACCCGGAGGACGGCGCGCCGCTGTATCCGCGCTATGTCTCCAGCGTGGACTGCGGAAACCTCCTCGCCTGCCTGCTGCTGTGCGAGGAGGCCGTGCGCGAACGCGACCCCGCCCTGCGCGCGCAGCTGCGGGCGCTGGCGGAGGAAATGGAGCTCGCCGCCCTGTACGACCCGGTGCGCAAGCTGTTTTCCATCGGCTATGACGAGCAGCTCGGCGCGCTCACGCCCTCGTATTACGACCTGATCGCCTCCGAAGCGCGCATCCTGAGCTACACGGCGATCATGCTGGGCAAGGCGCCGCCGGAGCATTGGCAGCGGCTCTCGCGCAGCTGCGCGGCGGCGGGAGGACGGGCCGTGCCCATCTCCTGGAGCGGCACGATGTTCGAATACCTCATGCCGGAGCTGTTTTTTCATGCGCCGCGCCACACGCTGCTGCACGAAGGCTGCCTCGGCTGCGTCCGGGCGCAGCTTAGCCACCGCCCCGGCGGCTTTTGGGGCGTTTCGGAGTCGGGCTACTATGCCTTTGACGAAGAGCGCAATTTTCAATATCGCGCCTTCGGGCTGCGCGCTCTGATGTGCAAGGACGAGCAGGACGCGCCCGTCGTCTCGCCCTATTCCTCTGCGCTCGCGCTCGATCTCGCGCCCGCAGAGGCCGCAGAAAACCTGATGCGCCTGCATGCGGCGGGCTTCACTTGCCCCTGCGGTCTCGTCGAGGCGATCGATTTTTCGACCGACGGGCCGAACGGGCGCGGCTGCGGCGTGGTGTGCAGCGCGATGGCCCATCATCAGGGCATGCTGCTGCTCGCCTGTGCAAACGCGCTGACCGACCACGCCGTGCGCGATCACTTCACCCGGCGGCCGGACGCGCAGGCGCTGCTGCCCCTTTTGGAGGAGACGCCTGCGGCCCGTTCCGAGCGGATCCGCAGGGACGCTCCCCAGCAGGTGCTGGCGGAGCGCGCGCGGCCCTCCGCAAGATAAACAAAAAGGCGGATGCCCGGAACTCTCCGGCGTCCGCCTTTGTTTGTTATTCTGCGCGCTTTATTCTCCGCAGAGCCGCTCTGCTATTTTTTCGACGGCCAGGCGCGCTTTTTTGGCGGCGTTTTTGGCAACGCCCGCTTCCACGCAGGCCTGCATGGCCTCGCGCGCGTCCATGCCCTGCAGCAAAAAGCCCAGCAGCATTTCCTCCGCGCTCTTTTCGCCGGACACCCCCGCGCTTTCCTCCTGCGCGGGCGGGCATTCCAGCACCACGCAGTATTCTCCCTTTTCCACGTTCGGGTTTGCGCGCAGCGCCTCCAGGACATCGGCGATGCCGCCCCGGTCGATGCGCTCGTAGAGCTTGCTCAGGTCGCAGCACACGCACACGCGGCACTCCGGCCAGCAGGCCTGCGCCTTTTCCAAAAAGGCGATCACCCTGTGGGGCGATTCATAGGCGATGACCACGTCGCTGCCCGCGCGGCGATAACGCTCCAGTATTTCGCCCACGGCCTTCGTTTCCCTCGGCGGGAAGCCGATGAACGAAAATTCCCTCGCAAAAAAGCCCGCCGCCGAGAGCGCCGTCATGGCCGCGGAAGGCCCGCACACGGGCAGCACGGGCACGCCCGCCTCCCATGCGGCCTCCACGAGCCTGTTGCCCGGATCCGAGACCGCCGGCGTGCCCGCGTCCGAGCACAGCGCCACGGTCAGATCCTCCTCCAGCATGCGCGCGATGATCTCCGGCGCGCGACTCTCCTCATTATGCCTGTGGCAGGAGACCAGCGGCTTTTTCAGGCCAAAGTGGTCCAGCAGCTTCATCGTCACGCGGGTATCCTCCGCCGCGACCAGATCCGCATCCGCAAAGGCCTGCTTCACGCGCTCGGACGCATCGGAAAGGTTTCCGATGGGCGTGGCGACGACCAGCAGCTTCGGCATCAGCTCTCCCTCCTCTTGAGCACATAGCACAGCTCCGTGCCTTCCACAAAGCGCGCCAGCGTTTCCATGCTCGCCGGCGTGTTCTCTTCCATCCAGTTTCCGTATTGCTCTTCCATGCCCACGTTCCTGCCGCCCAGCGTGCGCGTGGGGAAGGTGACCAACACGTATTTTGCCGGGCAGCTCTCCAGCAGTTCCCTCGCCGCGCCCGCCCTCTGCCTCTCCAGCAGGGGCAGCAGCTTCATCATCAGCGCGAGCTCCGCCTCTTCCCATTCGATATCGCACAGAAGGTCTGCGCAGAAGCCGCGCACGTCCCAGCCGGCGGCCTCGGCCCATGCGTTCACCGCGTTCACCGCGCCGCCCTGTATGTCATAGCCGCGCACTGTTTTCACGCCCAGCGCGCCCAGCGCGATCGGGTTCAGGCCGCAGGCGAGGTCGAGCACGCTCTCCGGCGTTTTGCCCAGCGCCGCGAACGCTTTTTCGTACATCGCGCGCCAGCTGCCTTTGCGCTCCCGCGTCGAGGAATGCAGCTCCAGCGTCTTTTCCAGCGCCGCCTCGCTCCCCCGCGCAAATTCCGCCGCCATTTTCTCCGCCGTGCGGATCTCCTCGGCGGTCATGAACGCGCCGGTGATCTGATGCAGGCTCGCCCTTGCGGCCTTGTCGGCCTCCTTGAGCGATTTATACAGCGGCAGCTTGCCCTCGAACACCCTCTTCACGGTGTCCGGGCAGATCTCCCGATAATTTTTGGAGCTCAGGATGGCCTCCAGCGCCTTTTGCTCGCGCTCGTTCATCGCGCCTGTTCCTCCTGTTTTTTCTCGCGCAGCAGCTGCATCAGCCGTTCATAGAAGCGCAGGTTATGCGCCGTGGCATAGCGGAGCGCCTGCGGGTCGTCCGTCTTGAAGAGGTGGTGCAGATACGCGCGCGAATGCTTGCGGCACAGGACGCAGTCGCAATGCTCGTCCACGGGGCGTCCGTCGCGGGCGTGCTCGCTGTCCAGCGCGCGGTGATACTTGAAGAAATTGCCGTCCTCGCGCCAGACGCCGTCCTTCGTCTCCATGCCTTCCTTGAACACATACAGCCTTTGGTGCCTTGCCTCGCGCGTGGGGATCACGCAGTCAAAGAGGGTATAGCCCATCTTGACCAGCTTCACGATCTCCTCCGGCCGACCGAGGCCCATGGCATATTTTACTTTATGGTCCGGCATGGCGTCGCAGGCGTACTGCAGCACGTCCTCGCGCAATGTATTGTCCTCGCCCAGCGGCCAGCCGCCGAAGCCGTAGCCGTCAAAGCCGATCTCCTCCAGCCGCTGTCCGCATTCCATGCGCAGCTGCCTGTCGCCGCCGCCCTGCACGATGCCGAACAGCAGCGGCCTCGGGCCCTCGCCCTTTCGGTTTTTCAGCTGCAGCTCAAATTCTTCCTTACATCTCTTCGCCCATTTGACCGTCAGCTCCACGCTTCTTCTCTGCACGTCATAGGGGTCGTCCGGCGCGGTACACACGTCCAGGCACATCATGATATCCGAGCCGTAGCGGAACTGCGCCTGGATGCATTTCTCCGGCGTGAAGATCATCTTTTCCTTGCCCATATCGGGCCGGAACAGGATCTCGCTGTCGCGGATCTCGCCGTAGGCGGGGTTTTCGCGGATGAGGGAAAAGAGCTGAAAGCCGCCGCTGTCGGTGAGCAGAGTGCCGCCGAAGCCGGTGAAGGCGTGCAGCCCGCCCAGCTGCTTGATCAGCTTCGGGCCGGGCCTGTTATAGAGATGGTAGCTGTTCATGACCAGGCCTGCGGAGCGCACGTCTTCAAAGGGCGTGCAGCGCACCGCGCCGTAGGTCGCGTCCGGGAAAAACGCCGGCAGCGGCACGCTGCCGTGCGGGGTGACCAGTTCGTTCATGGGGCGCCTCCTTCCTTTGGGGTTTGGGGGGGGGGGGGGTTGTTGTGTGGGAGGAAGAAGCAAGACGCCCCCCCC
>JAUMYC010000024.1:0-4459 GCA_030528845.1 Eubacteriales bacterium | reverse complement strand
CGGGGCGGTGGGGGGGGTCGGGCAAAACGGCGGGCCGGGGCACGGTGCGGTGGGGGGTGACCTTTTGGTTCTGGGGGCGCCTCTTTTGGGTTTTGGGGGGGGACCCTTTTCTTTAGGAAAAGAAAAGGGTCCCCCCGCACCCCTCCTAAAAGAAACCTGTTTTTGGGGAAAAATCAGCAAAAAGACTTCTGCTGTTATTATAGTAAAAAACAGCCGCCGCGGTCAGCAGTTTTAGGTTAGATATAAACAAAAAATCCGCAGAACCTTTCGGCTTTGCGGATCTTTGCTTTTTCCGGGCGGTTCTTACTTCGCGGCCTTGGCCTTTTCGCACAGGGCGGTGAAGGAAGCCGGATCATGGATGGCCAGCTCGGACAGCATCTTGCGGTTGATATCGATGCCGGCGACCTTCAGGCCGTTGATCAGCTTGGAATAGGAGATGTCGTTCATGCGGGCGCCGGCGTTGATACGGGCGATCCACAGGGAACGGAAGTTGCGCTTACGCAGCTTGCGGCCGACATAGGCGTAACGGAGGCTGCGGCGAACCTGTTCGCTGGCAGCGCGATACTGGGTGGACTTCGCTCCGAAGTAGCCCTTCGCGAGCTTCATATACTTACGGCGCTTCTTCTGCGCGTTGACTGCTCTCTTGATACGTGCCATTTAGGTTTCGCCTCCTTACTTGTACGGAATCAGCTTCTTGATGGTCTTGGCCTCGGTGGAAGCCACATAAGCGGCCTTGCGCAGGTTGCGGGTGCGCTTGGTGGGCTTCTTGGTCAGGATATGACGCTTGTACGCCTGAGCGCGCTTGATCTTGCCGTTCTTGGTCAGCGAGAAGCGCTTGGAGGCGCCGCGGTGCGATTTCTGCTTGGGCATGGTATTTCCTCCCTCCCGGATCATGCTGTTCTCTTGAATTCATTTATCATGACACGGCGCTGTGTGCGCCCTTGGTCATCCGTGTTTCTCCGCCTCAGCCCTCTGCGGGAGCGACCGGAGCAGGAGCGGCCTTGGCGGGCTTGGGCTCCTTCACTTCCTTCGGCGCGAGCACCATGGCCATGTTGCGGCCTTCGATGAGCGGCTTGCGCTCCACAACGGCAATGTCCTTGAGGCGCTCTGCGAACGCGTTCATGACCTCCATGCCGATCTGGGAATGCGCGATCTGCCTTCCGCGGAAGCGGATGGACGCCTTGACCTTGTCGCCGTCCTGCAGGAACTTCTGCCCCTGCTTGACGCGCACTTCAAAGTCGTGGTCGGCGATCACTGCGCTGAGCCGTACTTCTTTAATCGTGATGACTTTCTGATTCTTGCGGATCTCTCGCTCTTTCTTGGACTGTTCAAAGCGATACTTGCCGTAATCCATCAGCTTGCATACAGGCGGCTTCGCCTGCGGGGCGATCTTGACCAGGTCCAGCCCGGCCTGCTCTGCCAGCTCCATAGCCTTGCGCGTGGGCATGATCCCCATCTGCTCGCCGTTCTGGTCGATCAGTCGGACTTCTCTGTCGCGGATCTCCTCGTTAATCATCAGATCGTTAATGCGGACGCACCTCCATTTTCCCGAAGAAAGATATAAAAAAGAAAAAAGCACGCATATGGGCGCACTTTCAGACACAGACGCTTGGGGAACTTGCTCGCTTTCCCGCTGTGGACCCGCGCCGGCCTCTTGCCGCCCGGGTGAGAAGTGCTGCCTTCTGCTTCGACAGACATTATACCTCTGCGGGGCGTCCTCTGTCAATGCATGTTTGCGTTAATTCTCCCCCGCGCACGCGCGCACAGGCCGGGGAATATCATGCATCGGGAAGGCTACGCCTTCCGGAAGGGAGGTACATCCGATGCCCTGCAATTGCCATACCGATCCTCTGGATCGCTTCTGTCAGCGCGCCGGGCAATGCTGCCGCCGCTGCGAGAGCCCCTGCGCGCCGCCAAGGCCACCCGTGCGCCCCCGGCCCGAGCGCTTCTGCCCGGAGGCCTGCCGCGCCGTCTCCTTCTGGCCGTGCTGGAACAGCGACGAGCTCTTTGAGCAGAGCCGCCCGCGCCCGCGCTGCATGCGCTGCGGCTGCTGCGACCGGCTCGAGCGGCAGGGGCGCTTTGTGCGCTGCTGCGCCTGCGGCTGGATCGGCATTTATGAAGAATGCTGCGCCGTGTGCTGCCGACTGCGCTCCTGCTGCGATCATCTGCTCTGGCCCTGCAGGCCGGGCGAGCCGAGATAGGCGCAGCGCGCATCTCCGCAAAAAGAAAAAGGAGCCGGGGCGAACGCCCCGGCTCCTGCATAAGCTTTTATTTTACACGCATCCCTCAGGCGTTTTCCGGCTCCAGCAGGCCGTAGTTGCCGTCGTTGCGGCGGTAGACCACGCTCGTCACGTTCGTCTGGTCATCGATAAAGAGGAAGAAGGAATGCCCGAGCATCTCCATCTGCGCGATCGCGTCTTCCACAGACATGGGCTTGATGGCAAAGCGCTTCACGCGCACGAGAGTGTGGCTCTCTTCCTCCGGTTCGATTGCAGGTTCTTCCGCGACGGGGACCTCCGTCGGACGCAGCCTGTCGGCAAATTTCGTGTGGTGCTTGCGCAGCTGCGACACGATCTTGTCGATGGCCTTATCCGCCGAGGCGTACATATCGTTGCTGGTCTCTTCCGCGCGCAGGATGGTGGAACCGATAAAGATGGTGATTTCGACGATGTTCTGCCCGGCCTTTTCCAGCGCCAGACGCACCTGCACCTCTACGTCGTCCCAGAAATACTTCTGCAGACGGTTGAGCCGCTTTTCGATCCGATCGCGGATCGCCTCGGAAACCTCCATGTTCTTGCCGGTGATCGTAAGCTTCATCCTTGTCACGCTCCTTCGATTTGGACTGGCGCGCGTGCGTTGGTCTGTGCGCGTCTTATTCCAAATTTTCGACATGGGCAGGGCGTTTTCCTGCCGGTGCGGAAGGAATTATTGCGACTTTTCTATGGCGAAGCCGCCATAGAAGGCGCGCTCCTTTTGCGCGCGAGCGCGCCTCTTGTTCAGACCTGCCGTTACTTCTTGCTCTTGAGCGCGCGGTTCACGGCCGCCATCACCGCCGGCCAGCCCGCCGTGACGGTGAGGAACGTGCCAAACTGCACAAGGCCCGTCTTCGCCTCGCCAAAGGGGCTGAAGAGAGCCGGCAGGGCGACTTTATACAGCACGAGCACCGCGCCGATGCCCAGCGCGCCCAGAACGATCCTCTGCAGCACACTGCCCTCGGGAGTAAACTTCACAAAGCGGCGTTCCAGCAGCCAGCCGACCGCCACGCCCATGAAGATGCCCACGACCTTGCCGCTGCCCGGGATCAACGCCAGCACCGCCGCCGCGATCAGCGCATCGGCCGCGCAGACGAGCCAGTCCTTTTCGGGGTTTTTGTCCACCCAGCGCAGCACGAAGGCGTTCCACGCGGCCACGGCACAGGAGGCCGCGATGCCCACGATCACGTCCTGCGGCGTGTGTACGCCCAGCCAGTTGCGGCCAAAGGCCGTCATCAGCACCAGAAGCGCGCACAGGCCGACGGCCCATTTCTGCTTGCGCACATACACCGCCACGCTCGTGTACAGCGACGTGCCCAGCATCGTGTGGCCGCTGGGGAAGGAAAAGCCGGTCGCCCTGTAATGCGGCGTGAGGCGCTCGTCCCGCAAAAAGGGCCGGGGCACGCGGAAGATATTCTTGAGGATCGTGTTGAACATATACGCGCCGGAGAAGTTCATGAGCATATACGTTCCCAGAGCCTTGTTCAGCGTCCAATAGATCAGCGCCAGCACGCCAAGGGCGATCGAGGATTCCGAGACCTCGGAAACAAAGCGGATTAGCTCGGTGACCCAGCCGGGCGCGGCCAGCCGCAGATTCTGCAAAAACACAAGGTATTCCATAACAATTCGTCCCTCGCCTTCTCTGTGTTTTCAAACACTCGCCTGTTATTATACGTTCAAACCGCTGCTTGTGCAATCGCCGCAGGGCGAAAACAGCGAAAAAAGCGCCCGCCGAATGCTCGGCAGGCGCTTTGCGCAAGAAACGATTTCTTACTTGTGGTCGACAGAGTACATGTACTCGATGAGGTCGACGACCTTGTTGGAATAGCCCCACTCGTTGTCATACCAGGAAACGACCTTGACGAAGGTGTCCGTCAGGGCGATGCCGGCCTTGGCGTCGAAGATGGAGGTGTGGGCGTCGTGGATGAAATCGGAAGAGACGACAGCGTCCTCGGTGTAGCCCAGGATGCCGGCGAGCTCGTTCTCGGAAGCGGCCTTCATGGCGGCGCAGATCTCATCGTACTTGGCGGGCTTGGCCAGGTTGACGGTCAGGTCAACAACGGACACGTCCAGAGTCGGAACGCGGAAGGCCATGCCGGTCAGCTTGCCGTTGAGCTCGGGGATGACCTTGCCCACAGCCTTGGCGGCGCCGGTGGAGGAGGGGATGATGTTGCCGGCCGCAGCACGGCCGCCGCGCCAGTCCTTCA
>JAUMYC010000195.1 GCA_030528845.1 Eubacteriales bacterium | reverse complement strand
GCTTCTTCGTGGGTCATGCCCAGCACCATGTTCGCGCCGGAACGATCGCGGAAGCGCAGCAGCTCGGAGCCGATGGATCCATAGCGGCCGGATTCCTCCCAGAGGGCGGCGGGCATGGCCACCGGGAAGAGCACCTCCTGGCCGTCGATGGCGTCCATTTCCTCGCGGATGATATTCTCGATCTTGGAGGTGATGCGCTTGGCGACCGGGAACAGAGTGAAGATGCCGTTGCCGACGGGCTTGATATAGCCGCCGCGCATCATCAGCGCCTGAGAGGCGATCTGGCAATCGGCGGGCGTTTCCTTAAAGCGCTTGGAGATGAGGTTCTTGAGCTTCATGTCTGAGATCTTCCCTTTCTGTGTTGGATTCGGGGATGAAAAAAGCTCCGCCCCCGTTGTGCGCAGGGGCGAAGCTGAGCTTCGCGGTACCACCTTGCTTGACGCGCACGAACGCGCGCCATCTCATTTGGCAGCTGTATCGGGCTGGCCCGGCGGGCTTATTGGGCCCGCGCGCTCGGGAGGCCGGATCATCGCCCGTACAGGCCGCGCGTCTTTCAGCCGACGAACGCGCTCTCTTAAGACCGTCTTCAGGCGGGATTTCTCCTTCATCGCTGTTCCCTATTATACCCCCGCGCGTTCATTTTGGCAAGGCATGCGAATGTAAAACTCCTCAGAACTCGTCCGTCCAGCGCACGGTCATGCGGCCGTTTTCAAACGTGACGGGCAGGAAGGAATAGGCCGAATGGCGCAGGTCCTGCGGCTTCCAGTGATCGAGCATGAGGTAGGCCTGTCCGTCCGCCTCGAAGATATAGGTGCTCTGCGCGCCGAAGGTGCCGCGATAGTTCTCTCCCTCACAGGGGTTGTCGATCAGGCGCATGCCGGTGGAGAGATGCTCGCAGGTGGCATAGAGCGCGCTGTTGGGCGCCCAGCCCGTGCAGCCCGAGGTCACGCAGTAATGCAGGCCTTCATGCCGGATGAGCGCGGGCGCCTCGCGCATCTGGTTGATCATATGCGCGTAGCACACGCCGGTGAAATCCGTACGCTCCTCGTTCAGCTCAGAAAAGTACATGGTCTTGTTCCAGTCGCCGCTGTGTACGAGATAGGCCTTTCCGTCGGTCGGGTCCTCATAGACGGTCATGTCGCGGCAGTCGCGCCCGCAGGGCAGCTTGGCGTACAAAAACTCGAACGGGCCCTCGGGCGTATCGGAAACGGCGCAGCCGGCATGCGCGAAGGTGTAATCCGCGCTGTCGCAATGGAACCACATGACGTATTTGCCGGTCTTTTTGCTGAAGATGACCTTCGGGCGCTCCATGACCCTCTCCGGGCTGAGCAGATGTCCCGGCTGACCGTGCACAGCGCTGAGCGCAAGCCCCTCGTAATGCCATGTGTGCAGATCCTCGCTGGAATAGCAGCTCACACCGACGACGTCCACGCGGCTGGTCAGCTTGCCGTCGCGCACGCAGTTGTCGATATCCTTGTTTTCACCGTACCAGTACCATTTCTCGCCGAAGCGCGCGATCATTCCCCCGTGCGCCTGAATGAGTTTTCCGGAATCGTCCGGCCAGCATTGTCCGTTTTTCATTTTGCGTTTTCCTCCGCTCCTGCATCTTTATTTTGCTGCGCGCGCCGCCCGCCGAAGACGCGCCGCACCGCCTCCAGATACCCATAGCCGTTCACGTCGTCCGGCTCCAGATAGCTCGTCTCCGTCCATTCGTTCCAGCTGTTGATCGTGATCAGCGGCTGCTGCTGCGGGTGCATGTCGGCATATTCCTTTGCCATGCGCAGCGCTTTTTCGATGTTCTCCGGCGTAGTCTCGCGCATTTCCGGCCCGTGATAGCCGACATAGCGCGGATTGTTGTCCCAGCCGACGGAGACATGCGGGAAATACGGAAAATCGAACTCTGTGTCCAATTTCTCCCATTCCGCGCGCACGTCCCGCAATATCTCCGGATACGCCCTTCCCACATCGGTAAAATGGACGAACTGATAATGCGTGGCGCTGTCAAAGCCCAGCGCATCGCAAAAGGCGCTCGCGGGCAGCTCCTTTCCGCCGTCCACCCCGGAGAGATTCGTCGTGGACTCGTTCCACATGGCAAAGAGCAGATGCAGCCCGGGCAGGCCCGCCTTCACCGCCTCTTCCCGGAACCAGTCGATCGCCCTGCGCGCGTTTTCCGCGCCGCCGAGACCCTTGACGAAATTGGGCACGTCGTAGATCATGAAGATGGGCTTCCCGTCGATCTTGTAATAATTCGGCAGCGCGAAATACCGCTCGATATTGCGCTTTGCAAGGCGTTTGAACTCTGCCTCGTCCACGCTGCCCTGCCAGACGACGGTGCTCCGGTCGTGCGAATTGCGCTTGTCCCACAGCTGCATCGCGTCGTGATTGGCCCACATCAGGAAAAAGCGCATCTCGGCGCTGTTCGGCGCCTTGAGAAAGCCGTCGTTGAGGCAGTTTTCCAGAAAAGGCCGCCTGTCGTACCAGTACCAATCGTAAATAAACACGTTCACGCCGTGATCCAGCGCGGCGTTGATCTGCATCTCCATCACATAGGGATCCGCCTCGTTCACATAGCCCCAGAGCGGCCTGCGCGGCCATGTATGCCCGGGATATTTCGCCTGCGCGCTGCGGACGGACTGCCATTCGCCCATGCCCTCCGGCCAGAAGATGCGCGTGCGGGGCTCGTCGCCGGTATAGGCGGGCCAGATATAGGCCGCCACATCGTATTTCTTCATGCAAAACACCTCTCCCCCATTATACACGAAAAGCCCGGAGACCGCATTGGGTTTCCGGGCTTTTGACGCATGTTTTTCCGTGTTTTTGATGGAGGCTCAGCCTTCGTAGCGCAGCGCCTCGATGGGATGCTTCTTCGCGGCTTTGTTGGCCGGATACAGGCCGAAGATCAGCCCGACGGCGGAGGAGAAGCTCACCGCGAGGGCGACGACGTCCGCCGACATGCCGAAGGTGATATCCTCCGTGAGCGCGGTCGCGACCTGCAGAATGCCCCAGGAGAGCGCCAGACCCAGCGCGCAGCCAAGCAGGCTGAGCATGAGCGCTTCGATGAGGAACTGCGCCATGATGGAGCGGTGGCCCGCGCCGATGGCCTTGCGGATACCGATCTCGCGCGTGCGCTCCGTGACGGAGACGAGCATGATGTTCATGATGCCGATGCCGCCGACGAGCAGCGAAATGGCCGCGATGGAGCCGAGCAAGGTCGAGAGCGTGCCCGTGACCATGCTCATCGCATCGGAGATGGAGGACATGTTCAGGAGCATGAAAGCGTCGTCGTCCTGCTGAAAGCGGCTCATGAGCGCCTTGTCGATCGCCTTTTCGGCGTCGTTGGTGCTCTCTGTCGCGGAGACGCTGAAGGAGCGGATGTAGGGCTGGCCGGAAAGGCGGCTCTGCACACTGAAGGGCGCATAGACGGCGTTGCCGCCCATCATCGCCGACATCATCGATTCGTCCTCCTCCAGCACGCCTACGATCAGAAACTGCGCGCCGCCGATGCTCATCGACAGGCCGACCGGGTTCGTCTCGCCGAAGAATTCCTCTGCGGCCGCGTCGGAGAGCACCGCCACATAGGAGCGGTTGGCGTTGTCCGTGTCGGTGAGGAGCCTGCCGTCGGCCAGACTGTGGCCGTGGATGCCGAAATAGCCGTTGGTCACGCCGTAGAGGTTTACGGTGGCGTCGTGGGCGTGATATTTGCCCGTGGTGCTCATTGAGCCGGAGGGCGAAACGCGGTCGACCTGCGGCAGCTCGCCCAGCGCCTCGAGGTCTTCCAGCCGCATGGGGCTGCCCTTGTCGTCTATGATATTGACCGAGAGCATATCGTTGCCCAGGTTCTCGACCTCAGCGACGATGGTGCCCGTCGCGCCCTGCACGAGGGAGACGAGCACGACCAGCGCCGTGACGCCAATGATGATGCCCAGCATCGTCAGAAACGAGCGCATTTTGTTGGAGACGATGGCCTCCCATGCCATTTTCATACTCTGCAGGATCATGCCGGCTCACCCGCTTTCTGTGCGGTGAGCGCGGTCTCGTCGCCGCATTCCTCCACCTTGCCGTCCATGATGCGGATGCGCCGATGCGCCTGCGCCGCGACAGCTTCGCTATGCGTGATGAGCACGATGGTCTTGCCCTGCTCGTTCAGCTCGCAGAAGAGCTGCATGATATCGCGCCCGGTCTTGGAATCCAGATTGCCGGTGGGCTCGTCGGCAAGGATGAGCGCGGGCTGCGCGGCGAGCGCGCGCGCCACGGCCACGCGCTGCTGCTGCCCGCCGGAGAGCTCCGAGGGTTTATGGCTCGCGCGGCTTTCCAGCCCGACGTGCGCAAGGGCCTCCCGCGCGCGCTTTTTGCGCTCGGCCATGCTCACGCGCTGATAGATGAGCGGCAGCTCCACGTTTTCCAGCGCCGTCATGCGCGAGAGCAGGTTGAAATTCTGAAACACAAAGCCGATCTTCCGGTTGCGGATGCGCGCGAGCTCATCGTCGGAATACTGCTCGATCGCCTGCCCGTCGAGCAGATATTCGCCGCGGTCGGCC
>JAUMYC010000023.1:2390-18094 GCA_030528845.1 Eubacteriales bacterium | reverse complement strand
AGGCAGAAGGAGCATGCGCGAGCAGGAAAAGGCAAAGCTCATGATCAGCACGCGCACGGGCCAGCCGAGCGTGGACAGCAGAAAGCCCGCAGCAAAGGCCGCAGCCGCGCACGCAAGGCTCAGCACGCCTCCGGCTCTCTTGAGCTCAAAGCCCATCTTTTCGCGCAGTACGCCCTCCAGAAATTTCTCCAGCCAGATGATCAGCCGCGCGGGATGCACCTTCCACAGGCCTTTGGGCGCGCCGATCAGGAAATGCAGGACAAAGGCGAGCAGCAGCTCCAGCCATGCGCTTTGAAATTGCAAGAACATACTCGAACCTCCAGGCGGCCTGAGCCGCGCGGGTATATAACCCAATTTATACTTACAGATTATATCATTCCCGCGCGCGGCGCGCAACTTGATTTGGGCGCATTCTCTGTGCTAATATGTTATAAAACACAGTAGCGGAGGCAAAATATGACGCGCATTTATGCAGAACAGATCGTTCTGAGAGAGTACTCCTGGGACGACCAGATGGAGATTCGTCAATGGGCGACCGACCCGGAGACCACCAAGTGGCTCGGGCCGGGCTATCTGCGCCCGCAGACCTTCGAGCAGACGCAAGCCTGGCTGCGGTCGCATCTGGAGGGGAACGCCGGCGGGCTGAACTATGCCATCGCCGATCGCGCGACGGATCGCTATCTCGGCCAGATCAATCTCTTCAAGATCGACAATCAGGCCCGTCACGCCGAAATGGCGATCGTGCTCTGCCCGGACAGCCAGAAAAGGGGGATCGGCAAGAGCGCCATCCGCCTGATGCTGCGCTGCGCCTTCGAAACATGGAACCTGAACCGTGTCTATCTGCATGTGGACGCAGGCAACGCGCCCGCGCTGGCCTGCTACAGGGCCTGCGGCTTCCGCGAAGAAGGGCGGCTGCGCGCCGACCGCTTCCGGGACGGCGTCTACCACGACACCCTCTGCATGGGCATCCTGCGCTGCGAATGGGAGGAAGAAAGATGAGCTACCGCTACGGCAAGGTGCGCTTCCGTGCGCCCAAGATAGAAGACGCGGAATTCTTTCAGGAGCATATGAACGAAAGCCCGCAGACGCGGCGCGAGCTCGAAGGCTGGGTCGGCGCTCTGCTTTCCATCGACTCCGAGCGCGAGTATCTGCGCAAGCAGATCACCCGAGAAAGCGGCGAGCGTTATTTCTGTATTGAAGACGAACAGGGCCGGCTCATCGGCTCGTGCAGCATTTTTGATCATGACGCACGCGCGCAGAAATGCACGATCGGGCTCTTTATCGCCGAGCCGGAAGCGCGCGGCAAGGGCTGCGGCGGCGACGCGCTGGAGCTTTTGCTGCTGTTTGCCTTTTCCGAGCTCAACTGCAGGAAGGTCAAGCTGAACGTATTCTCCTACAATACGCGCGCGATCCATCTCTACGAGAAAAAGGGCTTCCTGCGCGAGGGCGTGCTGCGTGAAGAAGCGTATACCGCCGGACAATGGCACGATGAATACTGCTACGCCCAGTTCCGCGAGGCGTGGCTTGCGCGCGTTCGCGCCGAGCAGAGGAGGGAGACTCTGTGAACGAAGAGCTGCATCTGCGCGCTCTCTCGCTCGAGCAGATCCGCCTGCTCTATGAACAGGACATGACCGGGCAATTCGGAGAAATGGAACTGCGCGACTATCAAAGCATGGTCTCCCTTTCGCAAAGGGGGATATACAAAGGATACGGGCTGTTTTGCGATGAGACCCTCTGCTCCTATGCTCTCGTCGCGCACTTCCCGGAGATGGACGCCGTCCTCGTCGATTATCTCGCAACGCCGGATCGCTTCAAAAACAAGGGCTACGGCTCTGCGCTGCTGCGCCGCCTTCGGGAGGAGCTCTTTCCGGACGGCCTGATGTTGATCGAAACGGAGGATCCGGAGCATCTCTCCGGAGAACAGAAGGAATTTGCGCAGCGCAGGCTGGGCTTTTATGCGCGCAACGGCTTCCGCGAATGCGGCGTGCGGGTCTATCTGTTCACGGTGTGGTATCGTTTTTATATCCTCGGCTCCGCCGGTGACGAGCAGATATTTGCGACAGCCGAAGCGATCTATCGCAAGATCGTGCCCGCGCACCTGCATAAGGAATTCGTGCATCTGTATCTGCGAGGGGAGGGGTGACGCGTGCGCATCAGCATCGTGCTTGCGGCCTACAACGGCGCAAGCTACATCGAAGAGCAGCTGGATTCGCTGCGCAAACAGAGCCGCCCTGCGGATGAGGTGATCATCCGGGACGACTGTTCGACCGATGAGACCTATTCGATCAGCGAACGCTATATTGCGCGCAATAGGTTGGATTGGACACTGCTGCGCGCGGAGAAAAACGGCGGATACCGAGAGAATTTTCGCCAATGCATCGCCCTCGCGACGGGAGATTGGCTGCTTTTGTGCGATCAGGACGACATATGGGCACCAAACAAGCTCGAACGGTTTGAACAGATCATCGAGCGGCATCCGGATGCCGCTGCGGTCGTCTCCGGCTTTCGTGCGATCGACGCAAAGGGAGCGCCGCTGCCCCTGCCGGATGCTCCCGGAACAGCAAACCACGGATTGATCCCGTTTGCGCTTCCCGCGGGCGTTTCGCCTTTGCGGCTGCGCAGCGCGCACCCGGAGCTTCTGCTCACGCAGAGTATCGCGATGGGCTGCTGCATGGGATTTGCAAGGCCTGTCTGCGAGCGCTACCTCCGCCTGACGCGCTGCGGCTTCCCGCACGATTGGGAGTTCGCGCTGGTCGCCTCCTATGCGGGCGAGATCTATTATACCGACGAGGCGCTGATCGACTATCGCCTTCACGGAAAAAACGCCATCGGTCTGCCGGGGCTCTTCCCGCAAAACGGGCCAAAGCGCCCCTCCAGACAGGGAAGGCTCCGCGTGATGGACGAGTTCGACGGCTTGCTCGATTCCGCGCAGAGGATCCTCTCGGATATGGGTGAAAAACCGCTCTCGCCCCGTTATGCGCGCTATGCAGCGCTCCGACGCAGAGCCGTTGCCTCCCGCTCTTTGGTAAGTTGGCTCGCGTTGCACAGATATTATGATATCTACAGCCGAATGTTCACCTTAAAACAGCGTCTGGGAGACCTATATGTTATTTTGAGAGGCAATACCGACTGAAGTCTTAAATGTTAAACAAAAGCACGACCGAAGTCTGTTTTGCTTCGGCCGTGCTCGTTTTTCAGAACCCGGTCTGTTTTTGATTTATTCCTCGTCGTCCTCGTCTTCATCGTCCAGAGAAACGCTCTCTCCGGGGCCAAGCACGCGGATCTGCGCGCCGGCGTCTTCTGCCGCCCGCAGGATCTCCGGCACAGGCCTGCCGTTGTTGGCGTAAAGGTCGTGATGCGCGGGGATGAACGGCACGCCGAGTGTTGCCGCAAACTGCGCGGCTTCCTCCGCCGTCGTGTTTCCGATGATCCCTGCGGCGGTGCGCTCCTCATCGCGCCCGTTGCAGGGCAGGAGAAGAAGATCGCAATTCTCCAGCAGCACACGCTCCGCAAGCCCGTCGTACAGGCTCATGTCGCCGCCGAAAAACACGCAGTGATCGCCAAAGTCGATCAGATAGCTCAGATACCGAAAGCGCCCCTGCTCGTCCATGTCCAGCGACGTATGCGCGCAGGCGATCGGCGTGATCGTGATATCCCGCAGGCGGATCTCCTTTTCTGCGCGCGCTTCGATCACTTTGGAAAACCCGAGCGTTTTGAGCAGACCAACTTCCGGCGCCGGCGCGGCGACGGGGGCGTTTCCGCCGCTTTTTCTGTATTCGCCGAGCGTCTGCGGGTCCATATGATCGTCGTGGCTGTGCGAGATCAGGATCATATCCGGCTTGAGCTCGCTCAGCGTGCGGGGAGGCGCATAGGAGCGCGCCCAGCCCTCGTTATTCCTGTCCACATAATCGCTCAGATACGGATCCGTAACGATGCGGACGCCCTGTGATTCCAGCAAAAATCCGCATTGTCCAAGATAGGTGACGCGAAGTCCTTCCATTTGCCATTCCTCCCGTGTCGATTGGTTCTCTACGCAGTATTATAGCGGACAATCGCGCGCTTGAAAACCCTGTCTGCCTCTGAAATTAATACAAGATTCGTGCAAATTCCTTTGGTTTGTGGTACACTATTTGGATGAAATGGCGCGCCCGAAGCGCGCGCCGGGAAAGGCGGAAGATATCATTATGAATCCTGTTTTTGCCAAGACCCGTGAACTGGCCGAAGCCATCATGCAGAGCGAAGAATTCCGCACTATGAAGGAAGCCGAAGAGCGCGCCATGAAAAACGGCGCCGCAGCGGCGGCTATGGCGGAGTATCTCGAAAAGCGCCACGAGATCGAGACCCTGCTCGAATCCAAGAGCCCCTCCTCCGACAGGCTGCGCGAGCTCTCCGAAGAGATCGATCTGGCGCAGGAAAAAATGCGGATGGTGCCGGACGTCGTAGCCATGAGCGAGGCGAGGGAGAATTTCACCGAGCTGATCAATCAGGTGAACAAAGTCCTGCGCTTTATGATCACCGGCGAGACCGGAGAAAACGACGAGGCGGAGCAGGGCGAGGGCGGCTGCGCGGGCAATTGCTCTTCCTGCAGCGGCTGCAGCCATCTGAGCTGAGCCGACAACAATACCACGACACCAAGCCGCGCACGGCGTGCGCCGGAGAAAAGGAGCGAACAGCACAGTGGCAATCTCGCCGATGATGCGCCATTATCTGGCCACGAAGGAAAAGTATCCGGACTGCATCCTCTTTTACCGTTTGGGCGATTTTTACGAGATGTTCTTCGAAGACGCGCAGACCGTCTCCAGAGAGCTCGACCTCACCCTGACGGGCAAGGACTGTGGCCTGAGCGAACGCGCGCCGATGTGCGGCGTGCCGTACCACGCGGCAGACGCCTATCTGGCCAAGCTGATCGCCAAGAACTATAAAGTGGCGATCTGTGAGCAGATGGAAGACCCCGCGACGGCAAAGGGCCTTGTCGAGCGCGACGTCGTGCGCATCGTAACGCCGGGCACGGTCATCGAAACGGCCATGCTCGACGAACGCGCGCCCAATTACATCCTCTCGCTCTATATCCGCAAGGAAGCCGCGGGCGCGGCGCTGTGTGACGTTTCCACCGGCGAATTCCGCACATGGCAGATCACCGGCGCGAAGTCGCGCCTGGCCGACGAGCTCAGCCGCGTACAGGCGCGCGAGCTCTTGGTAAACGACGCTGCTCTTTATGCGCAGTATGTGCCGCAGAGCGCCCTGCGCCCGCAGGAATACGCCGCAGAAATGACCTATGCACAGGCGCTCAAGCTGCTCTGTGCGCATTTTCACGCTTCTTCCGAGGAGGAACTCGGCCTCGAGGGCAAGAAGGCGGCGGCTCAGGCCTGTGCGGCGCTCATGCGCTATCTTTCCGAAACGCAGAAAAACGCGCTTTCGCACATTCTGAAGATCGAGCCCTTCACCAAAGGCGCCGTTCTGCAGATCGATCGGATCGCCGCGCGCAACCTCGAGCTGAGTCAGGCGATGTACGGCGGGGGAAAAAAGGGCTCGCTGCTCGGCCTGATGGACAAGACCGTAACTTCCATGGGCGCGCGCCTCATGCGCGAATGGCTCGAGCGGCCTCTGGGCAGCAAAGCGGAGATCGAAGAGCGGCTGGATGCGGTGGGATACCTGAAAGACAATCCGATCATCAACGACGAGCTGCGCGAACGGCTCGACGAGGTGTATGACGTGGAGCGGCTCACCAGCCGCATCGCCTACGACACCGTCAACGGGCGCGACTGCCTCGCCATCCTGCGTTCCCTTCGCGCCGTGCCGCACATCGCCGCGCTTTTTACAGGCGAACTGCCTTCTGCCCTCCGCCGCGCGGTCGAGTCGCTCGATCCTCTGGAAGCGCTCGCCGACCGTATAGAAGAGCAGATCTCTCCCGACACGCCCGTGCATCTCAAGGACGGCGGCGTGATCCGCACGGGATACAGCGCCAAGCTGGATGAACTGCGCTCGATCTCCAGAGATGCGAAAAGCTATATCGCCGCTCTCGAGAACAGCGAACGAGAGAAGACCGGCATAAAGAACCTCAAGATCGGCTACAACCGCGTTTTCGGTTATTATATCGAGGTCACCCGCTCGTTTTACGACCTCGTTCCATATCGCTACGCGCGCAGGCAGACGCTCGCCAACAGCGAACGCTTCACCACAGACGAGCTGATCGAGTTTGAAAAAAAGGCCATGTCGGCCGATACGGATGCCCTTCGCCTGGAGCAGACGCTCTTTGACGAGCTCAAGGCGCTGCTGCGGGAGTCTCTGCTGCGTATGCATCAGACGACCGCAGCGCTCAAGGAGCTCGATGCGCTGGCGGCTCTGGCGCATCTGGCCATGCAAAATGATTATGTGCGGCCTTCTCTCAACGAACAGGGGCGCTACAGCATCGAAAACGGGCGGCATCCCGTTGTGGAGCAGGCAATGGAGCACGGAAGCTATGTTCCCAACGATGTTGCGCTGGATTCCGACCACAGGGTGATGATCATCACCGGCCCGAACATGGCCGGCAAATCCACTTATATGCGGCAGGTGGCGCTGATCGTTCTCATGGCGCATATGGGCTCGTTCGTCCCGGCCGATTCCGCCGATGTTTCCGTTACGGACAGGATCTTTACGCGCATCGGCGCGTCGGACGACCTCTACGGCGGGCGCTCGACCTTCATGGTGGAAATGAGCGAGCTGGCCGGCATCCTTCGCTACGCGACCGAAAAGAGCCTGATCCTGCTGGACGAGGTGGGCCGCGGCACGAGTACCTTCGACGGCCTTTCGATCGCTTGGGCGGCTGTCGAACATATCGCAGGCGCATCCTGCGGCGCGAGGACGCTCTTTGCCACCCACTACCATGAGCTCTCCAGTCTCGAAGGACAGCTGCAGGGCGTGGTCAATTTCCGTATCACCGCGAAGGAGCAGGGGAACGACGTGATCTTCCTGCGCAAGGTGGTGCCCGGAGGCGCGGACAAGAGCTATGGCGTCGCGGTGGCCTCGCTAGCAGGGCTGCCCGCTTCGCTCATCTCCCGCGCAAGACAGATCATGGCCCGGCTGGAAACGAACGACGAGGCCAAGGGCTCCATCGGCCAGACGATCCTCGATAAACGCAAAAACGGCGGAAACCGTCAGCTCTCGCTGACCGACCTCGGCCCGATGCAGCTCATCGACGAGATCCGCGAGCTCGACGTGATGAGCATGTCGCCCATAGACGCGCTCAACACGCTGTTCAAGCTCACGGAAAAGGCGCGCCGGATTTAAGAAATAACGAAGGAGGAGAGAGCACGATGCCCATTCGCATTTTGGACGCGGAAACGGTCAGCCGGATCGCAGCGGGCGAGGTCGTCGAACGCCCGGCGTCCATCGTGAAGGAAATGATCGAAAATGCGATCGACGCAGGTTCCACCTCTGTCACGGTGGAGATCCGCGAAGGCGGGCTGGAATACATGCGCATCACGGATAACGGCTGCGGCATTCCGGCGGAGGAAACCCGCTTCGCCTTTACAAACCATGCCACCAGCAAGCTCTCCTCCGGCGATTCGCTCACCGACATCCGCACCCTCGGCTTCCGCGGCGAAGCGCTCGCGTCCATCGCCGCCGTATCCAAGGTGGAGATGCGCACGCGCACGCGAGGCGCGGAGAGCGGCGCGATCGTACGCGTGGAGGGCGGCCAATGGATGGGTATGCAGGACGTCGGCTGCCCGGAGGGCACCTCCATCACCGTGCGCGATTTGTTCTATAACGTGCCCGCAAGGCGCGCTTTTCTGAAAAAGGCCGCCTATGAAGCCGGCGTGATCCACGACACGGTCACAAAGATGATCCTCGGCAATCCCGGCGTCGCCATCCGGCTGATCAATAACGGCAAGACCGTCGCGCACAGCTATGGCGACGGCAAGCTGCGCAGCGCGGCGCTCGCCGCTCTCGGCAGAGAGACCGCCTCCGCTATGGAAGAGATCGACGTGAGCGAGGGCTCTTTTCGCCTCACCGGCCTGATCGGCCTTGGCGATCTCGCGCGCCAGAACCGTTCCATGCAATACTTTTTCGTAAACGGTCGTTCCATCCGCTGCCTTCTGCTTACGGCGGCGCTCGAACAGGCCGCAAAGGAGCGCGTCGGCATCGGCATGCACCCGATCTGCGCTCTGCATGTCCAGATCCCCGCAGCGTCCGTAGACGTCAACGTGCACCCCAATAAGCTCGAGGTACGATTCCGCGACGAACAGTGGTTCCGCACGACGGCGGAGGCGCTGATCCGACAGGCGCTGCAAAAGGATGTCATGCTTGACATCCCGGCGCTGATCGAAGAAAAAAAAGCAGGGGAAGAGGCGCAAAGCGTATCGGAACCGGAGAAGACCGTTTTGGAGATGACTACTTCAGAAAAGCTCGCGCGGGCGCGAGAGCTTGCCGAGCAGCAAACGGAGCGCAAGCAGGAGGGCGATCAGTTTTACGCCGACCTGCGCAATACCGGCTCTTCCAAGCACAGTTCGTCCTCCGTGCGCGAGGGCAGCGCACTTTCTCTCATGGGCGATCTGTTCCGCTCTGCAAATCCGGCTCCGCTCATGCCTTCAGCCTCAGAAACACCTCTCTTTACCGACGGCAAAAAGCAGACTTTGGTCTATTTTGATGCGGATAGGCCCGTACAGAAACCGACTATGGTTTTCGATAAACCGACTTCGGTTTATTCTGCTCCTGCTGTTGTTCCGATCAAGCCCGAGCAGATCGAACAGATGGACCTGCGCGAGCTTTCGGGCAGCGTGGAGCGCCAACGGCCGGAATATCGCATCATCGGCGTCACAATGCGCACCTACCTGATATTGGAAGCGAACGATGCGCTGATCCTGATCGACCAGCACGCTGCACACGAGCGCATCCTGTTTGAACAATACAAAGCGCAGCTCGATCTGGGAACAGCGAGCCAGCGCCTGCTCTCGCCGATCATCATGCACGCAACGCCAAAGGAGATCGCGCTGATCGAGGAAAACGAGGACGCGATCCGCGACGCGGGCTACGAGGTGAGCGCGTTCGGCGAGAGGGAAGTGCGCATCGATGCGGTGCCGTATATTTTAGGCAAGGCAGATTGCCGACTGATGCTCGGCGAGATGATCGAGACCCTTTCGGAACTGCGCGGGGCGCAGCTTGAGCGCAGGCTCCAAGCCGTGATCAAGCTCTCCTGCCGCAAGGCGATCAAAGGCGGCGACAGCCTCACCGGCGCGGAGATCGACGCGCTCGTTTCGGAAATGCTCGCAAGCGACGCGCCGCCGACCTGCCCGCACGGCAGGCCCGTTGCGCGCGTGATCACGAAAAACGAATTGGAGAAGATGTTTTGGAGAACGTAAAGCCGGCGCTGATCGTCGTCACCGGGCCGACGGCTTCCGGAAAAACCGCCGTATCGATCGAGCTGTGCAAAAGGATCGACGGTGAAGTCGTCTCTGCCGACAGCATGCAGCTCTACCGCGGCATGGATATCGGCACCGCCAAGCCCGATCTGCTCGAGCGGGCCGGCGTGCCGCACCATCTGCTCGACGTGCTTGACCCGCGCGAGCATGCGACGGCGTCGCAATATGCGACGCTCGCCAAAGAGGCTGTCCAAAGCATTCTTGCGCGCGGGAAAATGCCCGTCGTCTGCGGCGGAACGGGCCTGTATATCGACGCGCTGACGCGTCCCATGCGCTTTTCCGCGCCGGGGGACGAGCGCCTGCGCGAAGAACTGCATGCCATCGCCGCAAAGCCCGACGGCCGGGCGCAGCTGCACGCCATGCTGCGCGAGGTGGACTCTGCCGCCGCCGAAAAGCTGCATGAAAACGATGTACGGCGCGTCGTTCGTGCGATCGAGAGCTATCGCCTGACGGGCAAAACGCAAAAAGAGCTTGCCGAGGAGGACGCGCTTCTCGAGGGAGATTATCACGAGATTTTGTTCGCGCCGCTCTGGCCGCGCGACGCGCTCTATGCGCGCATCAATCAGCGCGTGGATCGTATGATCGAACAGGGGCTGGTCGAGGAGGTGCGCGGTCTGCTCCGCGCGGGGCTCGATCCCTCCTGCACGGCCATGCAGGCGATCGGTTATAAGGAGATCGCCTTTGCACTCAGCGGTCGCTGTACGATGGCCGAGGCCGTCGACGCGATCAAACAAGCCTCGCGAAACTATGCAAAACGGCAGATGACCTGGCTCAGGCGGGATCAGCGCGTGCGCTTCCTGAACGCAGAAGGGAAGCCCGCCGAAGCACTTGCGGAAGAAATGATCGGCATATGCCGGAAAGAGGGAATACTTCCATGAATATCGACACCTTGATCTCGCAGGCCGAAGCGCGCCTTCAGGAGACCTTCAGCCGATTCGACGCGATCGAACTGGCGAACACGGAGCGCGTCCTGCAGGCCTTTGGCGAGGAGCAGATCTCTTATCGCCATTTTTCCCAGACGACCGGCTATGGATACGATGACATCGGACGCGACGCGCTTGGCCGCGTGTATGCGCGGGTCTTTGGCACGCAAAGCGCTCTCGTGCGTCCGCAGATCGCTTCCGGCACGCACGCGCTCGCGCTTGCGATGCAGGGCGTTTTGCGTCCGGGCGATGTGCTGCTTTGCGCTTCCGGCAGGCCGTATGACACGCTTGAAGAGGTGATCGGCCTCTCCGGCGAGGCGGGGCACGGTTCTCTGATGGAATACGGCGTGGAATACCGCGAATGCCCGTTGACAGAAGACGGCGAGATCGATCTTGAAAAAGTCGTCTCGATGATCGACGACCGCGTCCGGCTGGTGCATATCCAGCGCTCCCGCGGCTATGCGTGGCGTCCGGCGCTTACCGTCGAACAGATCGACAGGGCGATCGAGGCGGTGCATGCCGCGTCGGATCGCGCCGTTGTCATGGTCGACAATTGCTACGGCGAATTTTGCCAGACGAGCGAGCCCAAGGCCGATCTGCTCGTCGGCTCGCTCATCAAAAACCCCGGCGGCGGCATCGCTCCGACCGGCGGCTACATTGCGGGGCGGAGCGATCTGGTCGACCTCGTGGCATATCGCATGACTTCGCCCGGCATCGGCGCTGAGGTCGGCTCCTATGCGGCGAGCTATCAGCCGTTTTATCAGGGGCTTTTCCTCGCGCCGCATGTGACCGTGCAGGCGCTGAAAACCTCGGCGCTCGCTGCGGCGATTTTTTCTGAAATGGGGTACGCGGTCGAACCGGCTCTCGACGCCTCTCGAAATGACATTATTCAGGCGATCCGCTTCGAAAACGCGGACAAACTGATTGCATTTGTCCGCGCAATACAGACGGTTTCGCCGGTGGACAGCTATGTTACGCCGGAACCGTGGGAAATGCCTGGCTATCAGGATCCTGTGATCATGGCTGCCGGCACGTTCGTTGCGGGCGCGTCGATCGAACTGAGCGCAGACGCGCCGATCCGCCCGCCGTACATCGGCTATCTGCAGGGCGGGCTCACATACGCGCACGGCAAGCTCGCTGTGCGGCTTGCCGCAGAGGCTATGGAGAATTTCTGAATATTTCAGTAGGGGAATGCGAGGGGACCGGCATGGAAAAGCAGAAGGATTCGCGCAGATGTCTGATGGACGAAACGCGTCCGTGCACAGGCTGCGGCGAATGTACACGTTGCGATCTCGACCCGGATAAGCTTTGCGACAACTGCATGAAATGCGTCAAGGGCGACGCCGAGTATCGCGCGATCAGCATCGACGAGATCATCGAAGACGAACAGGGCGAATGACAAAACGCCTGCGGATTTTCATCGTCCGCAGGCGTTTTTCATGCATTTTTCGCTTGACAGGGTATCGGGACACAGGTTATAATCTATTCGCAAAAGGCAGCTTTTGCGAATAGATAACGCCAAAAGAAGAGGTGGCGAGCTTTATGGCCGCGAAAACGCAAACCTACGCCCAGGAAACGGCGAACAAGAATATCCTGTTGGTCCGGCAGCTCGCAAAGGAATTGCCGGTCGTCTGCGCGCGTTTTCTTTCGGCGATCGAAGACCGTACATCACCTTTGACGCGCCTTGCCTATGCGCGTGACCTAAAGCTCTTCTTTCAGTTTCTGCTCGACGAATGCCCGGAGTTTTCCGCTGAGCGCGTTTCAGATTTTACCCCTGAAATGATCAATTCCGTCACGACGCTGCATTTCGAGCGTTACGCAGAATATCTTTCCTATTATCTTGGCCAGGACGATGCCGAACACAGCAACGCAGAACTGGCCAAGCAGCGCAAGCTTTGCACGCTGCGCTCGTTCTATAACTACTGCTTCCGCAATCAGATCGTAGAAAAAGACGTTAGTCGGTTAATAGAACTGCCGAAGCGTCACGAAAAGCCGATCCTGCGTCTGGAGATCGACGAAGTGGCCAAATTGCTTGATACGGTCGAAACCGGCGAGGCGTTCGAAGGGCGCAAACAAAAATACAACGAGCACACGCGCGAACGCGATTTTGCGATTCTTACCCTTTTCCTCGGCACGGGCATCCGCGTGAGCGAGCTCGTCAGCATGAATATCGACGACATCGACTTTTCCGTCAACGGTTTTCTCGTCACCCGCAAAGGCGGCTCGCAGGCGGTCCTGTACTTTCCGGACGAAGTTGCCGAAGTGATGCGTAATTATCTCTCGAACAGACAAAAAATCGACGCCCTGCCCGGCCACGAACGCGCGCTTTTCCTCTCTTTGCAGCGGAAGCGGATCGGTGTGCGGGCCGTAGAAAATATGGTCAAAAAGTATGCAACGCAGATCGCGCCGCTCAAAACGCGCATGAGCCCGCACAAGCTGCGCAGCACATTTGGCACAAATCTCTACCACGAGACCGGCGATATTTACCTTGTGGCGGACGTACTCGGTCACGCCGATGTAAATACGACGCGCAGGCATTACGCGGCGATGTCCGACGACCGCCGCCGCACTGCTGCTAAGGCCGTAAAGCTGCGCAGCGAAAAAGAAGACACCGAATACACACAAAAGACTTCGGTCTGTTTCAGGAGATTTTGTCCTCAAACAGGCCAAAGTCTTTTTTTGTTACTTGTTCCTTGCCGCCGCGATCGCTCCCGTGGCGAGTTGGTCGCAACGGTTATTCTCCACGTTGTCCGCATGTCCCTTCACGCGCACCCAGCGAATGCTGTGCGTTTCGCTCAGCGCAAGCAGTTCCAGCCAGAGATCCTTGTTCAAAACGGGCTTTTTATCGCTCTTGATCCAGTTTTTCTTCTGCCAGGAAACGAGCCAGCCCTTCAAGAAGGCGTCTGTTAAATAGGAACTGTCGGAATACAGCACGACGCTGCAGGGCTCTTTCAGCGCCTGAAGCGCTTTGATCGCCGCGAGCAGCTCCATGCGGTTGTTCGTCGTTTCCGCTTCAAATCCGCTCATTTCGCGTCGGAATTCGCCGTATTTCAATACACAGCCCCAACCGCCCGGGCCCGGGTTTCCCGAGCACGCGCCGTCTGTATAGATGGTGACTTCCTTCATTCAGTTCAATTCTCCTGCTTTTTTCGCCGCGGCCTGCACGGCATCCATAACCGCGCCGCGGAAACCGCATCTCTCCAGAGCATGCACGGCTGCGATCGTCGTGCCTCCCGGCGAGCAGACCATATCCTTGAGAGCTTCGGGGTGCATTCCGCTCTCCAGCACCATTTTCGCCGCGCCGATCATCATCTGAGCGGCCATTTCCGTGGCCTGCACACGCGTGAGCCCTGCCTCGACTCCCCCGTCCGCCAGCGCTTCGAGGAACATATAGGCATATGCCGGGCCGCTGCCGGAAACACCGATCACGCCGCTGAGCTGCTTTTCTTCCACCCAGACGACCTTGCCCACCGCGCGAAAGAGCGCTTCTGCGCGTTCGCGCTCGGAAGCGGTAAAGGACGTGCTGTTGCTGAAGGCCGTGAGCGCCTCGCCGACCAGAGCGGCCGTGTTCGGCATCACGCACAGCACGCGTGAGGAGCGATCAAGCTCGTCGGAGAGCTGCTGCGTGCTCCAACCGGCCACAATCGATAGTACCGCCTTGCCCGCGAGATCTTCGCGGTAGCTATCGAGCACCTTTCGCACCATGTTCGGCTTTACAGCCAGTACGAGCATATCGCATTTTGCGATCATCTCACCGCAATCGAGAAATTGACAGGCGCCGTATTCCTGTTCGATCGCGCTCGTCTTCTGTGTCGCAGGATCATATATGCAGACGTCGGTCGGTTTTAACACGCCGCTTTTACAAACGCCCTTACAGATCGCGCCGCCCATCGCGCCGCAGCCGATAAACCCAAGCACCGGTATTCCTCCTCGTGCAAAAGAAACCGCAGTCTGTTATTCTTTCGTCAGAACAGACCGAAGTCTTTCCATTATTTTCCGTTCCATCCGGGAAACAGTCATCTGAGAGACCCCAAGGATCTGCGCCGTCTCTCGTTGGTTTCGATTTTCAAAGAAGCGCAGATGCACGCAGCGCTGCTCCTGTTCACTGAGCAACGCCAACGCTCTGCGGATCTCGTCTTTCAGCTCAAACGCGGCAAAGCCCGCCTCTTCCGCGCCGAGCACGGCGGAAAGGGACGCGCTGTTTTCATCGTCTGCGGCCAATTCGGCGTCGAGCGATGCGATCGATTTTGTGTTGCTCAAGGCCATTGCCTCGACGACGTCTTCCAGAGAAAGCCCGGTTTTTTGTGCGATCTCCTCGGGCGTCGGCGAGCACATCAGCTCCTGTTCGAGAACCGCCCTGGCTGTTTCAATCTCCTTGATCAGCGCCTGACTGTTGCGCGGCATGCGGATCAGACGGACTCTGTCACGGAAGAAGTTTTTCACTTCTCCGGCCATGGTCGGCATAGCGAAGGTGGTGAATTTGACGTCCTTAGCCGGGTCAAATCGCTCCATCGCCTTGATCAGCGAGAGCGAGGCGACCTGATAGAGCTCGTCATATTCTACGCCTTTTCCGGAAAACCTACGCGCGATCATCGCGGCATAGCGCAGATGCGCCTCCACCGCGCGATTTCTGCTTTCGATCGACCGCGTTTGCCAGTATTCCTCAAGAAGGCGCTCCTCTTCAGAGTGCAATTCCATATTCGGCATGTTGCGGCCCTTCTTATACTCTTTTTGTTTTGCTCAGCAGTTCGATCGCCCGGATGCAGCCCCGTTCTTCGTGCAGGGCGACCTCGTCCGCCATCGTTTCCAATATACAGCGGATCACCGCAAGCTCGTCTGCGCTGACCGCTCTTTTTTTTCGCTCATCGCATCCGGTACATTCGGCGCATTCGTCCGAAACGCCGAGCAGGCTGATGGAAACGCCCTCCGGCACGCGGACGAAGCTGAGCTTGATGGAAGAGACGCAGCCGGTTTGAATGAGGCAATTTGCCGCCTCCTCCACCGCCATTTTCATCTCGTCCATGCCATCCGCGCTCAAGCCCACGCGCGCCATTACCGCGGCGGTCGTCAGCCGTACCACCAGCATCATTTCCTTGGCAGCCGGAACGCTCAGTTCCACCGTTGTTCCCATTGCGATTGTCTTGCTCTCCATAATGCGCAAGCCGCCTTTCCTTCTTGAAACTATGGCGAACTGCTCCGTTTATTCCGCTTGCGATCCGTCAAGCCCGATCTGCGCCGCGATCTGACGCATGCCCTGCAGCGTGCCTTCGATCACCTCGTCCAGCGTCATGCCGAGCATCTGCGCGCCCTTTTCGATCAGCTCACGATCCACTCCGGCCGCAAACGATTTTGTCTTATACTTTTTCTTTTTCCACAGATA
>JAUMYC010000023.1:0-2380 GCA_030528845.1 Eubacteriales bacterium | reverse complement strand
AGAATGCTCTTGCTCAGACGCATCAGCGCCGCCGCGTAGATCAGCCCCGTCAGCTAGTCGATGGTGAACAGCGTCTTTTCCATCAGGCTGACCGGCTCGATATCGCAGCAGATGCCCCAGCCGTGGCTGGCGCAGGCGCGGATGATCTCTTCCTCCACACCCTCCGCGCGCAGAAGCTCCTGCGTCTTGATGCAATGCTCTTCGGGATACAGTTCGTAATCGAGATCGTGCAGCAGACCGACCACGCCCCATTTTTCCTCATCCTCGCCCGGATGCATGCGGGAAAAACAGCGCATGGCTCCTTCTACGCAAAGGCCGTGCCGCACGAGCGCCTCGCTGCTGTTGTACTTGCACAGTAGCGCATAGGCCTGCTCTCTCGTCAGGTTCATGAACGCACTCCTCCTTCTTTTATCCCCTCACAGGCTCAATCCTTGACCTCAAAGGGAACGCGGTTGGAGCCGTCCATCCAGAGCCGTTCGATATTATATACCTCGCGCTCTTCATGATGAAACACATGAACGATAACAGAAGCATAATCCAGCACGATCCAGCGGGAATCGCCGTAGCCGTCGCGCCTGCGCGCCTCAAGGCCTTCTTCCGAGAGCTTGTCTTCCACTTCTTCCGCCATGGCTCTGGCCTGCAGCGTACTGCGGGCGCCGGCGATCACGAAGAAATCAGTCACGGACGTGAGATGGTTTACGTCGAGAACAGCGATGTCCTCTCCCTTTTTCGAATCGAGGATCTCTGCAATGTGCAGAGCCAGCTCCTTAGGCTTCAACATGGTATTCTACCTCCATTGTTCGTTTATTTTTTCTCTGCTTCCAATTCTTCGAGCATCTGCGCCGTACACGGGTTCAAGAGCAGGCCGCGCGCTGCGACATAGGCCTGCGTATCCTGCGCGCTCTGGCATATCGCCGCGTCCAGATCGTCTCTGGCCAGCTCGCGGATCTTGTCCAGCCCCGGATACGGCTTGCGGTACGGCTCGATGGCGTCGGCCAAAAATACGATCTTCTCCAGCAAAGTGAGCCCTTTTCGGCCGGTCGTATGCCAGCGGATCGCCGCGAGCACCTCTTCGTCCGTCACGCCGTATTCTTCCTTTGCCAGCACGGCGCCGGCGGGCGCATGCAGGATCTGCGCAATCTCCCGCTCGTTTTCCAGCAGCTCTACCCCGCCCCGCTCGCAGATCTCCAGCATTTCCTGATGCGTATAGGAGCACTTGGCACAGTCGTGAAACAGCGCGGCTTCGGCTGCTTTACCGGCGTCCGCCCCAAAGCGCCCCGCCAGATAAATCGCCATTTCTTCCACACCGAGCGTATGGCGAAAACGGGCGGGCGTGAGCACGGAGCGAAGGCGCTCGATGCGCTCGTCCCGATAGAGCTTTTTGCGCTCGATGTACCGTTCCACTTTGACCGGCAAAAACCCGTCTACCGACAGGCCTCTCGCCAGTCGTCTGCGGATCTCGCTGGAAGAGATCGCACTTCCTCCGCCCGGTACGATCCAGATGCAGAAGCCGTATTTCTGCGCGAGCATGTCGGCATATTCCCGCAACTGCTCTTCCTGCGTGCCCGCTCTGGCGATCACAGCGATATCACACAGCGGCGCGATGCGCTCAAAGGTGCGCCATGTTTCAATCTTATAGAGCGTGTCGCCGCCGATGATATACGTCAGGCGATATTGCGGATGCGTGCGCTGCAGCTCGAGCAGCGTGTCGATCGTATAGGTCGTGCCCGCACGGCGCACTTCCATATCCAGCACGGAAAACCCGGCGAGCCCTTCTATGGCCAGCCGCGTCATTTCCAGCCGTTCCTCTCCGGATACATTCGTCTTTTTATGCGGCGGATCCCCGTCCGGCAGCAGCCAGATCTCATCGAGCTCCAGCGCTTCCTTGGCCATCTGTGCGATCTCGATATGCGACTTATGGATCGGATCAAACGTTCCGCCGAGTATTCCTGTTCTGATCAATTTCGTCTTCTCCATCGTGATTTTCTGTGATTATATATTATAGCAGAAAAAATGCCGTTTCGGAAGTATGCGAAGCAAAATCGTCACAGGATATTCTCTCCTTTGTGCTTTTTGCGCGCAAAACCGGCCCGTCAGCGCATGAAACAGGGCTGCCGCGGTATATTGAACGTGATAAAATGTTTTCTTTCTTGGAGGGCATTGCCGTGAAGCTGATCGACCGGCTGTTTCTCATCGCATTTCTCTTTTTCGCGCTCTATTTTCTCTACCTTCCGCATTTGCCCGGTGCCTATGCCTCTGCGCTGCTCGCCGCAGTATGCTCCGGATGCGGATATGCGGCTCTGTCGCATATTTTCGTTCGCGCCTCCGCTCCACGCAGGCTGCGCCGTCAGAACCTGCAGAGAGGGCGCGCTTTTGTGCG
>JAUMYC010000194.1 GCA_030528845.1 Eubacteriales bacterium | reverse complement strand
GCCGCCATAGCTGCTGTAGCCGCCGCCCCAGCCGGAGCCGGAGCCGTAGCTCCCGCCGTAGCCCGAGGAGGAGCCGTAGCCGGAGGAACCGTAGGAGGAGCCGCGCGAGGAGCCGCCGTGGCGCAGGTCGTCCATGACCTTGGCGTAAGCGTCGTTGATCTCCTTCATCTTTGCCTCCGCGCTGGCGGAGCCGCCGTTGCGGTCGGGATGATATTCCTTGGCGAGCTTTCGGTAGGCGGCCTTTATTTCGTCCTCGGTCGCGCCGCGGTCTATGCCAAGCACGCGATAGGGATCATCATTCATTGTTTTGTTCTCCTTTTGGCGTTTTGCACCCGGCGGCGCAGGGCGCGTGTCGGCTGCAGGGCTGCCCGTTTCATCCGCTGCACGCGGGTCGTTTTTTGCTGCGGAGGCTGCTGCAGCGCGCCGTAGCGCGACCAGACTCCGCTGTAGAGGATATTGCGCAGGATGCCCGCGTCGCGTTCAAGCGGGAGCATTTCAAAGGCCTGCGCGCCTTCGGAAATGACCATGGTGAGGATGCGCCGGGCAAAGGCTTCGTATTCCGGGCGCTGCGCATAGGCGGAGAGCGGGTTGTACAGGCCTTTTTTTTCGTCCTCGGCGCGGTCTTCATAGGCGTCGCAGAGGTAGATGAAGCGGCCTACGGCGCCGCCCAGCGCGCGCAGCTGGCCCGCCCAGAAGTCGTCCTTCCAGGCGTAGACCTCTGCAAAGAGCTCGCCCATGGCGTTGGCGGGCGGGTCCGCCTCGGCGCAGTGCTGTGCTTCCAATTCGCTCAGGCGGCGGATGCACTCGCGGATGCGCCTGCATTTTTCGGGATACTTTGCCTCGACCGCGCGATAGCGGTTTTTCAGGCCCGAGGCCATCACATGGCCGGAGAGGCGCTTTTCGTCGGAGATATCGTCCAGCGCCTTGAAATAGGCGTAAGCGATGTTCATGTCCGCCGCGTAGGTAAACGGTTCGCTGAAGGCGACGCCGACCTTTTTCCACGGCTGGGTGGGGCAGCGCGCTTCCCTGCGCGGGTCTTCGTCCGGCTCGTAGAGGGAGGAGAGCAGCATGGCCAGAAAGGTCATGTCGTAGCTCAGGGTGGAACGGCCCCATGCGCCGTGCTCTTTTCCCAGCACATGACACAGCCCGCAATAGCAGCTGCGAAACCGCTTGCGCTCCTCTTCGGGAAGGGAGGCGGGGTTGATGGTCACATAGCCGAACAATGCCTCTCCCTCCTTTACAGCGATATAGTATCGCACGCAAGTTTGAACTGGATATAAAATCCGCGCAGAATCTTTATGTCATTGGGCGGCTTCCGGGCAAAAAAGAGGGTTTATTCGCCCAGAAGGGCCTGCCGGTTGGTCAGATAGGCGATGTCATCGCGCCCGGCCATCATCTTGAGGAATTCCTCGAATTTGTCCCAGGTGTTGCCGATGTCGAACTCGTAGGCATGGCCCCAGACATAGTATACGCGCGGCTCGTCCGTCTTCAGGTTCAAGAATTCCTCGCCCAGAGAGAACAGCTCGTTCCATTCGCGGTGGTGATACACGCTGGGCTGGAACTCAAAGAGGTTCTTCTGCGGCAGGAAGGAATGGCAGGAGACGGTGGTGCGCGCATAGCGGATGCCGGTGTGCCTGCGCACGAGCTCGCTCACGCGACGGTCAAAATTCACGCCGCCGCCGGGATAGGCCATGCCCACGACGTCGTAGCCCACGATGCGGGAGAGGGCGATGCGATCCTCCTCCACCTGACGGATGACCTCTTCGTCGGGCTGCTCGGGCAGCATGGGGTGGGTGAGGGTGTGCGCGGCGACTTCATGCCCCCGGTAGATGCGCTCGATCTCGCAGGCGCGCGGCTTGACATGCGCCACGGTCACGTCCTCGCGCACGAGAGAGCCGGGCTTGCCCAGAAAGCCGCTGTTGAGGTTGAAGGTGCCCTTCATTCCGTATTTGTTGAGCAGGGCGATCAGCCGCTGATCCTGCGTGACGGCGTCGTCGTAGCTGAAGGTGAGGGCTTTGGTCTTTCCGTCGAACATGGTCGTTCGCCTCCTGAATGTTTTGTGATCTCTGATTTTGAACATGAGCGGTGCGTCTCAGCGGAACAGCACGAGCGCCGCGCCCAGCAGCACGGCCAGATACAGCGCGTTCCACAGCAGGAACGCGGCCATATAGCGCCCCTTCTGCGCGCCCTCGCTGCGGGCGTAGAGGCGATAGGAGATGAGGCTGGCGAGAGAGGCCACGGGCGTGCCGAGCCCGCCGATATTCACGCCCAGCAAAAGCGGCTTCCAATTCTCCGTAAACGAGGAGAGCAGCACCGCTGCGGGCACGTTGCTGATCAGCTGCGAAACGCCCGCGCCGAAGAGCAGCTCGTTTCCGCGCAGGCGCGCGCCGATGAACGAGCGCACGGCCTCGCTCGCGGCGAGGTTGCCGGCGAGGATGAAAAAGAAGACGAAGGTGAGCAGCAGGGAATGATCGACCTGCCGCAGGGCGGGGCGATCCAGCGCGAGACAGGCGGCCGCCGTGCAGGCAAACGCCGCCCACACGGGCAGCACCTCCAGCACGGAGAGCAGGCACAGCGCAAAGAGAATTCCGTGCAGGGCGAGGCGGGGCCTGTCCAGAGGCGGACGCGCGCCGCTTGTGCGCACGGCGCTTTTTCCGCGGATGGTCATGCAGCCGAGGAGGACCAGCGCGGCGCTGAGCGCGGCGAGGGGCAGGATGGCCGCTTCAAACTCGCCGAAGGAGAGTCCGTAGGCGGAATAGAGATACAGGTTTTGCGGGTTGCCGATGGGCGTGGACATGGAGCCGAGGTTCGCGGCGATGGTCATGAACACGACGGCGGAGATGACGCAGCCCGGCCCCGCCGAGCCGAGCACGGCAAAGCACAGCGGCACGAAGGTGATCAGCGCCACATCGTTTGTGACCAGCATGGCCGAAAAAAAGCACAGCGCCACGAGCAGCACGGCCAGACTGCGCGCGCCGGAGGCCCTGCGCAGCAGCGCGGAGGATACGGCGTCCCAGAGCCCGCTGCGCCGCAGCCCCGCGACGACGGCCATGAGGCTGAACAGGAGCATGAGCACGTTCCAGTCGATATAGGAAGCATAGACCGCGCTCGGCGGGGTGAGCAGCATGGAGAGCAGGGCGGCGAGCGCGCTCACGCTGAGCACGACCTCGCGCCGGACAAAGGCGGCGATCTTGGAGAGCATAGGGTTCACTGTTCCTTCCCGGGGCGCGCGGCCGCCGGAGTGTATTTTGCGGGAGAGGGGACATATAGAGGTAGTATACCGCAACGCACAGCGGGCGACAACGGATTTTTCGTTAGGCGGGCGCGCGAAAACCGAAAAAAGATTGCACCTTGCCAAAATGGCTCGCATGCAGCATAATAGAGAGGGAAGGAAGGGGAAAGGGGAGATACGGAAATGTCGAAAAAGACGGAATACACGTTCAAATCGCAAAGCGACGGGCTGAACATCAGCGTTTTGCAGATCGAGCCGGAGGGCGCGCCCAAGGCGATCTTGCAGATGGCCCACGGCATGGCCGAGCACAAGGAGCGGTATATCCCGCTGATGGAATACCTCGCCTCGCGCGGATACGTCTGCGTGATGAACGACCACAGGGGTCATGGCCGGTCCATCGCCTTTGCGGACGACTTGGGCTATTTTGGCCGGAGCGGCGCAAAGAGCATGGTGGACGACGTGCATCAGCTCACGCTGCGGCTGCGCAAAAAATGGCCGGGCCTTCCTCTGTTCCTCTACGGGCACAGCATGGGCTCGCTGGTCGTGCGCGTATACAGGAGCATCTATGAAAAGGATATCGACGGGCTGATCGTCTGCGGCAGCCCCGGGCGCAACGAAAAGGCCAAGGCGCTCGAAAAGATCCTCCGGTTCGTCATGACCTTCCACGGCGCGCATTCGCGCAGCGGGCTGGTCGAGCGGCTCACGGCCGTCTCCAACAAGCGCTTTGCGAGCGAGGGCTCGCCCTTTGCCTGGCTCAATTCCGACCCGGCCGAGGTCAAAAAATATGAGGACGACCCCATGTGCGGCTATCGCTTCACGATCAACGGCTATCACGCGCTGGTCAAGCTGCTCGTCGGGGCGTATATGCCCATGCGCACGAACAAGCCCGACATGCCGATCCACTTCATCGCAGGCGCGGACGACCCCTGCCTGCCGGACGAGGCCGGCTTCCGCGACGCGATCGAGATGATGAAGAAGAACGGCTGCCGCAGGGTCACGCAGATCCTCTATCCCGGCATGCGCCATGAGATCCACCTCGAGCGGGAGAAGGAGAAGGTCTGGAAGGATCTGGGCGACGTGATGGACGGCTGGCTCGTCTGAGCGGCGGAATTGCCCGGAGAAAAAAGTTTGCTCTTTTTTGAAAAAAGGTGTTGACAAAACTGCCCGGCTGTCATATAATATCATTCGTCAGCCGGGCAGCAACGCCCGAGAGACAAAAAGCATATTGCCGAATGGTGTAACGGTAACACTAACGACTCTGACTCGTTCATTCTAGGTTCGAATCCTAGTTCGGCTGCCACATATGCCTCCATGGTCAAGCGGTTAAGACGTCGCCCTCTCACGGCGAAAACTGG
>JAUMYC010000193.1:422-4614 GCA_030528845.1 Eubacteriales bacterium | reverse complement strand
GAGCGGCGGCGACCGTAAGATTATGTACAAAGACCTCGCTCTGCACGTTCTGCATGTTCACGCCCGCGTCGTGGTCAGCCAACTCCATCAGCCGCGCGCACACGGCGTTTGCGGGCGTGTTCTTGAATTTATACAGCCCGATGCACGCCCCGCCAAGGTCATAGGAGATATGCCGCGCCCGCGCTTCGATGAACCGTCCGGCGCTGTCCTGCACCACGCTGTATCGTCGGGCTCGCGCTGTCGCCGAACACCTGGTCCACCTTTCCATATTCCGCCGCCACGCGCCTGTAAAACTCCACAAACGCCTCCGAGATGTCCTGCGCGTCCAGGCTCTCCTTCGCCGGCAGCAGCATTTCGTCCAGCGCCCATATCTCTCTGTAGCGGTTCCGAAAGCCCGCCGCCGTCATCGCCGTCCTGCTGCCGAAACCGCCGAAATCCACGCCGATCACGATCTTCTCGAACCGCTCCCCGGCCTCCGGCTGCACGAGCCACCGCTCCGGCTCCCTTGCAAATTCCGGGAACACGAGCCCCTCCGCCGTCACCCATTTGCCAAGGATGTACCGCTCGTAAAACACGCCCCTGTGCTCCCTCTTGAGCGCCTCGCGCACCCTCTCGTCCAGAAACGGATTGTCGTCCAGCGCATACTGCTGCGCAAAGATATCCGCCCCCGAGTTCAGGAATTTGCAGAGCCAGTGCTCCGGGTCTTTCGGGTTGCAGGTGCCGTCAAAGCAGGAATACGGCTTGTCCAGTCGGCTCTTCACCATCCCGAACACTTCCTCGTCCCAGCTGACCACCTCGTCCCCATAGCAATACTTGATCGAAGCTCCCCGCAGCCTGTCCGCAGCCCTCGGGCTGCCCGCGCCCAGACAGTACACCGTCTCCCCGAACATCCGCACCATGCCCTCGCTGTTCATCGGCCCGACCATCTCCTCTCCAAAGAGCTCCGTCATCGGGTCGAGCACGTTCCGCCTGAGCGTGCCGCGCGTGTTGCCCAGCAGCACGATCCTCCCCTCCTGCCCCGCCCTCTCGCGGATCCTCTTCGGGATCAGAAAGTAATCCAGATACGTCTTGCCCGAGCGCGTCGCGCCGTATTTGATGTTCCACCGGTGATAGCCCTCGTTCCAATACTCCTTCTGTTTTTCGCTCAGCCGCATCACATCCCGCCGTCGCCTCCTTTCCGCACGGCCGCCTTCCTCATTCCTTCGCCGCCCTGTCCAGCTGTTCGATCAGCTCGTCCAGCCGCGCCATCCCGGCCTCGGGCCCGCCGTCCTTCTCCGTGCCGGGCTTTCCGTAGGCATACTCGATGATCGCCTTCCCCGCAGGGATCGCATGCTGTGCCGCGCTCTCCGGGTCCAGAGCGATCTCGCCGAGCCTATCCAGCGCCCCGATCGCTAGCTCCTTCGCCCTGCTCTTGAAGGCCTCGGCCGTCTTCCGCGCCCGCCTGCGTCCGGGCTTTTTCTCCTTGGGCCTGCGCTCCTGCGCCGCCTTCTCTTCCTCCTGCATCCTCTTCACCTCCTTTCCGCCCTCGGCTCGCTCCCTGCCCCTCCGCCCTATTTATAACAACACGTTTCGTGTTGTTCGTTGCAAAAAAACAGCCTGCCGACGCAAGTCTCGTAATATGCCGCGATCTTCTCCTTCATTCCGTCACGCGGTGTTCTACGCCCCAATTCATACATCGTCAGCGCAGAAACGCTGATCCCCAGCGCTTTTGCCACCTCTTCCCGGCTTTTTGCGCCCCGCAGACCGATCAACGCACGACCGACCTGCCTCTTTTCCTTCTCCATTCCCTCTCACCCCTCTTCACGATACGCATTTCGTTGCGTGTTTTACTATACCACCTCCCCCTTCCCCTGTCAATCCTTCCCGTTGACATTTTTCACTTTTCGTGATATTCTTTCAGCGACCCCATCTGCAAAGGAGGCCCTCCCCATGGAACGATTCCGCATCCATATCCGCGCCCTGCGCGAAGAACACGGCATGACGCAGGCCGAGCTGGCCCGCCGCCTCGGCTGCGCCGCCAGCACCATCTCCATGTACGAGCAGGGCCGCCGCGAACCCTCCTTTGAAGTGCTCTGCGCCCTTTCGGAGATCTTCTCCGTCCCCGTGGAATCCTTCCTCGCCTCTGCGCCGAGCGACCCGGAGGAGGAAGAGCTCTGGGCGCTGCGCGAGGAGCTTCGCCGCCGCCCGGAGATGCGCATGCTCTTTTCCATCTCCCGCAAGGCCAGCCGCGAAGACGTCATGAAGACCGTGAAGATCATCGAAGCCCTGCGCGGCTCCGAGGATTGAGCGAAAAGGAGGTGCTTTCCATGCCGCTTCCCGAATACACCGTGCGCTATGTCGACCTGCCCTACGGCGTGAACGGCCTGCTCGTCTACGATGAAAACGGCGAACCGAACATCTATATCAACGCCCGCTCCTCCTATGACATGCAGCGCAAGGCCCTGCGTCATGAGCTGCGCCATCTGCTCCGCAGCGACGCCTATTCCGCCCGCCCCATCCGCCGCGTGGAATCCCAAAAATAACGCCTTTTAGGAGTTGATCTTATGTCCGCCGCCGAAGAACTCTATTCCCTGTTCCTGCGCAATTTCCCCTATATCACCCGCGAAGAGGCCACCGCGCGCCGCCTTCTGGCCGACAGCGCCAACCGCGTCCTCTCGCGCCGGGACGCCGAGGGCCGCCTGTTCGCAGCCGCCGTCGTGCATAAAAACAACATCCTCCTGCTCGCCGTCGATGCGCCGTATCGCGCGCAGGGCGTGGGCTCCTCTCTGCTCTCCGAGGCCGAATCCCTCGTGCGCGCCCAAGGCTACGATTCCGTCACCATCGGCGCCGGCGAGGATTACCTCTGCCCGGGCGTTCCCGTGCGCGAAAAGCCCTTCCCCGAGGCGCTCCTCGCCGAATCGCTCGACCCGCGCATCCCCGCCGACAACGCCGCCTTCTTCCTCCGCCGCGGCTACGCGCATTCTTGGAATCAGGCAAACTGCTTCGACATGCGCGTTTCCATGGCCGACGCCCGCCCCGGCGATTTTTCCCTCGGAGATACCCTCTCCGGCATCACCTACCGCTGGGCGGAGCCGCAGGATATGCCCGGCGTCTGTGCCTGCACGGACGACGCCGAGCCCGGCTTCACCCAATACTACGCCTCCACCGAGCTCTACCGCCCGGACGCGCCCCAGCGCGCACTCATCGCCCTCGACGGCTCCACCGTCGTCGGCTCGCTCATCGTCTCCCGCGAGACCGAGGGCGAAGGCCTCGGCTCCGTCGGCTGCACAGCCGTGCGCAACGCATGGCAGGGCCGCAAGATCGCCACCAACATGATCCTCCTCGGCGTGCGCACGCTGCGCGAGGCCGGCATGCGCGAGGCCTTCCTCGGCTATACCTACTCCGGCCTCGACAAGCTCTACGGCCGCGCGGGCTATTCCGTCTCCGCCCTCTATTTCATGGCCAAAAAAGACCTCTCCACGCCCGAGCTGCGCCTCGCCGAGCGCAAAGAGGCCCATGTCCGCGCCTTCTTTTCCGCGATGCAGTCCCCCGTCCTGCGCGCGGAGCTTCCGCTCAAGGCCCGCTCCCTCGACGAAGCCCTCGCCGATTACCGCGCCTCCCTTCTCCCCGGCGCAGACAGCTTTGGCCGCACCGTCTATCACGGCGACGCCTATATCGGCGATATCTGGTGCCATTCCATCGCCCCCGCCGGCGAGCCCCAGGCCATGCTCAGCTATTGCATCTTCGATCGCACCTTCTGGAACCGGGGCGTTGCCACGCACGCCGTTTCCCTCTTCCTGCGCGAGATCGAGCTGCGCTTCGGCCTGCGCCGCATCGGCGCCTTCGCTTACCTCGCCAACTCCGCCTCCGTGCGCGTGCTGGAGAAAAACGGCTTCTGCCTCGTCGAGCAGCCGGACGCCGCCTCCGGCTATTTCCTGCGCACGGGCGACTGACCTTCGAAAGGAGCACTCCCCATGGACGCGACCCAACACCTTTCCCACTATTATGCCGGTTATGATGAAGAAGAGCGCCTCTCCTCCCGCCATGGTCAGGTTGAATTCCTCACAACCATGCATTATATCGAACGTTTTCTCTTCTCCGGCGCGCGCGTGCTCGAAATCGGCGCAGGCACAGGGCGCTACAGCCGTGCTATCGCCGCTCAGGGCCATCCCGTCGATGCCCTTGAGCTCATCCAGAGTAATATCGATCGCTT
>JAUMYC010000193.1:0-412 GCA_030528845.1 Eubacteriales bacterium | reverse complement strand
GAACTCCCACTGCACATTCGTCAGGGAAACGCGCTCGACCTCTCTGCCTACCTGGACGAAACTTACGATCTCACCCTCCTTCTCGGCCCGATGTACCATCTCTTCACCACACAGGATCAGCACCGCGCCTTTTCCGAAGCCCTGCGCGTCACGAAAAAGGGCGGCGTGCTCATGACGGCATATTGCATCGCCGACGCCTCCATCCTCATGCACGGCTTTGTCAAGGGCAACGTCCATCAGCTCATCACCGACGGCCTGCTCGACCCGGAGCATTTCATCGCACGCTCCCGCCCGCAGGATCTCTTCCAACTCTGGCGAAAGGAAGAGATCGAGCGTCTCACCGCGTCCTATCCCGTGCAGCGGCTGCATTACGTTGCAGCAGACCTCGCCGCCAACTATCAACGTCAAGCCC
>JAUMYC010000192.1 GCA_030528845.1 Eubacteriales bacterium | reverse complement strand
TGCAGGGGCAGCGCCCCTGCACAGGCGCCGCAGGCGCAACAGGGGTGCAGGGGGCAGAGCCCCCTGCCAGGGTGCGGGGCGAAGCCCTGCGCCACGGGGAGTCCAGAGGGGCAGAGCCCCTCTGGCATGCCCCCAAAGCAGACAGATGCAAAACAGCCTTCCGAAAAGTCGGCTGTTTTGCATTTTTTTATCCAAACCCCCGTTTTAAAATACCCCCACAGGGTATATAATCCATACAGAGAACGACAGGAAAGGAGCGACAGCCATGGAACAGAGCTGCTGCAAACGCACTTTGCGCCCGGAAGCAGAGCGCAAAAAGCTCGTCAATCGTCTCAGCCGCATCGAAGGGCAGATCCGCGGGATCCGCGCCATGCTGGAGAACGACGCCTATTGCAACGATATCCTCATCCAGTCCGCCGCGGTCAACGCCGCCGTAAACGCCTTCAACCGCGAGCTGATCGCCAGCCATCTGCGCGGCTGCGTGGCAAGAGACCTGCGCGAGGGCAAGGACGAGGTCATCGAAGAGCTCGCCGCCACTCTGCAAAAGCTCATGAAATAATCATCATCGGAGGGAAAACCGCATGAAACAATATAACGTAACGGGAATGAGCTGCGCCGCCTGCAGCGCGCGCGTGGAAAAGGCCGTGCAGCAGGTGCCCGGCGTCACGTCCTGCTCCGTCAGCCTGCTCACCAACTCCATGGGCGTGGAGGGCTCCGCCGAGGCCGCCGCCGTCATCAAGGCCGTGACCGAGGCCGGCTACGGCGCCAGCGAGAAAAACGGCGCGGCACGGCCTGCCGCAGCCTCTGCCGAAGACGCCCTCGCCGACCGCGAGACGCCCGCGCTCAAGCGCCGCCTCGTCGCGTCGCTGGGCTTCCTCCTCGTGCTCATGTATTTTTCCATGGGGCATATGATGTGGTCTTGGCCGCTGCCCGCGTTTTTCATCGGCAACCCCGTCGCCGTGGGCATCGTACAGCTGCTGCTCAGCGCCGCCGTCGTGGTCATCAACCGGAAATTCTTCGTCAACGGCTTCCGCAGCCTCTGGCACAGATCGCCCAACATGGACACGCTCGTCGCGCTCGGCTCCGCAGCCTCCTTTGGCTACAGCGCCGTGATGCTGCTGCTCATGACGCGCGCGCAGGTCGACGGAGATGCCGCCGCGCTGCATTCCTATCTGCACGAATTCTATTTTGAATCCGCCGCCATGATCCTCGCGCTGATCACCGTGGGCAAAATGCTCGAGGCGCGCTCCAAGGGCCGCACGACGGACGCGCTCAAGAGCCTGATGCGGCTCGCGCCCAAGACGGCGACGGTGCTGCGCGGCGGCGCAGAAGAGGTCGTGCCCGTCGAGCAGGTGAAAAAGGGCGACGTCTTTCTCGTGCGCCCGGGCGAGACCATCCCCACCGACGGCGTCGTGCTCGAAGGCCACAGCGCCGTGAACGAAGCCGCGCTGACGGGCGAGAGCATCCCCGTGGACAAAGAACAGGGAGACTCCGTCTCCGCAGCCACGCTGAATCAGTCCGGCTTCCTGCGCTGCGAGGCGACCCGCGTGGGCGAGGACACCACGCTCTCACAGATCATCCGCATGGTCTCGGACGCCGCCGCCACGAAAGCGCCCATCGCCAAGGTGGCCGACAAGGTCTCCGGTGTGTTCGTGCCCGTGGTCATCTCCATCGCCCTCGTCACCATCGCCGCGTGGCTGCTGCTGGGCAGGCCCGTCGGCTTTGCCCTCGCGCGCGGCATCTCCGTGCTGGTCGTCTCCTGCCCGTGCGCGCTCGGGCTGGCTACGCCCGTGGCCATCATGGTCGGCAACGGCATGGGTGCAAAAAACGGCATCCTCTTCAAGACCGCCGTCTCCCTTGAAGAAGTCGGCAAGGTCGAGATCGTGGCGCTGGACAAGACCGGCACCATCACCTCCGGCGAGCCGCGCGTGACGGATATTCTGCCCGCGCAGGGCGTCGAGGAAGCGGAGCTGCTGCGCGCCGCGCTCTCGCTGGAGCAGCTCAGCGAGCATCCCCTCGCACGCGCCGTCCTGCAAAAGGCCGAGCAAATGCACATCTCCGCCCCGCAGGCGCAGGATTTCCTCGCCCTGCCCGGCAACGGCCTGAGCGGCGCGCTCGACGGCGCGCGCCTGCACGGCGGCAACCGAACATTCATCTCCGAACACGCCAATATCCCGCAGGAAACGCTCCGCCGGGCGGAAGCCCTCGCGCAGGAGGGCAAAACTCCCCTCTTTTTCGCCCGGGACGGCCGTCTGCTGGGCGTGATCGCCGTGGCCGACGTCATCAAGGAGGACAGCCCGCGCGCCGTGCAGGAGCTGCGTGGCATGGGCGTGCGCGTGGTCATGCTCACCGGCGACAACGAGCGCACCGCAAAGGCCATCGGCGCGCAGGCCGGCGTGGACGAGGTCATCGCGGGCGTGCTGCCCTCGGGCAAGGAAGCCGTCATCCGCCGCCTCAAGCGGCAGGGCAAGGTCGCCATGGTCGGCGACGGCATCAACGACGCTCCCGCGCTCACCCGCGCGGACATCGGCATCGCCATCGGCGCAGGCACGGATATCGCCATCGACGCAGCCGACGTCGTGCTGATGAAGAGCCGTCTCTCCGATGTGCCCGCCGCCATCCGCCTCAGCCGCGCCACGCTGCGCAACATCCACCAGAACCTCTTCTGGGCCTTCTGCTATAATATCGTCGGCATCCCGCTGGCCGCGGGTGCGTTCATCTCTTTGCTCGGCTGGCAGATGAACCCCATGTTCGGCGCCGCCGCCATGAGCTTCTCGAGCTTCTTCGTGGTCACGAATGCGCTGCGCCTGAACCTTTTCAATCTGCACGACGCCTCGCGCGACAAGCCCCTGCGCCGCCGGCACAGCGCCGCGCAGCCCAAGTCCATCGAAAAGACTGTGCGCGTGGAGGGCATGATGTGCCACCACTGCGAAAACGCGGTCAAAAAGGCGCTCGAAGCCCTCGACGGCGTGGAGGAAGCCACCGCCGACCACACCACCGGCCTCGTCTGCGTGCTGCTCTCCTCTCCCGTGGAGGACGACGTCCTCCGCGCGGCCATCGTCGCCGAGGATTACGAGGTGCTGGAGATCCGATGCTCGAAAAAAGACCTCCCGCGCGGGAGGTCTTTCTTTATTTCAGATCATTCAGACCGTCATACAGTTCGCCGAACGCTTTCATTCCCCTTGCGCGCCCAAACGACAATTCTCTGTCTTCACCAAACTCCATTATAAAACACTTCGTCATCTCTTCTACGGTCTGTTCCAGTGCCGTGAAGAACATCGTGTATGCAAATTCACTTTCCGGGCTGCCCTCTTTATAATGCGCCTGGATCAACCCTTCCGTCACCTGATCGAGCGGGTACATCTTCAAATGCATCAGCTCATGACAGATGACCTCTTCCATGTTGCTTTGCTTTGGATTTCTTGCATTGAGCATCACGATCGCCTTGCGGTCATCGCAATCAATCTTGATATCTCCCGATTTACGCCAGCCCTCGTCCGTCACCATTTCCAATGCAACATCCCACGCCGGCATAACGCGCAGCTTCTTCGCCCATTTGTTCACAAGACGAGCCGCATCCTGTTCATTCCACATACAACCACACCTCAACAAAAAGGCCCCCTGCGATGTGCAAGCGGCCTTTTTCATCCTATTTATTCTTCTCCGTGCGCAGCCTTGATCTTCGCGCTCATGATGGTGAACAGCCACGAAGCGACGAAGCCGACCGCTACGAACGCGAGGCTCAGCATCGTCTGGCCGAAGGTCTGGTCCAGCGGCCAGATCATCACGGCCGTCGCGGCCACGATGCCCAGCAGCGCATGAGAAATGACGGAGAAATGCTTTTCAAAGGCCTTGTCCACGCCTTTGCTCAGGAGAAGCAAGCAGGCCAGCATGCCGATGCCCATCGGGATCAGCACGCCGAAATCCAGCCGCGCGACGCCCTCGGACATGGCCTGATAGATGCCGAAGAAGATCATCAGCGAGGAGGAGCTCAGGCCGGGCACGATGAAGCTCAGCCCCCAGAGCACGCCGCAAATCACCCAGCCGCCGAAATTCTGCGGGATGGTGATCGTGAAGGCGCTCCTGAGCAGCAGCAGCACCAAGCACATCGCCGCGAAGCTCACCGCCATGCCGACGACGGAAGCCTTGCCGTGGCCGTCCCGCGAGCCGGCGTCGTGCCAGAGCTCCGGGAACGTGCCGGCGATGAAGCCGATGAATGCGCAGGTGACCAGCGTCGCGTTCTTGTCCAGCAGATACGCCACCAGGCCGGAAAAGCCCACGAAGCCGATGCCCGCGCCGATGACGAACATGACCAGCATCATAAAATACTTCTTGATGCCCACCTTCGGGTGCGAAAGCGTCTCGATGAGCGGCCTGTAGACGCCGAAGGCGACCATCAGCGCGCCTCCGCTCACGCCGGGCAGGATCGCGCCGAACCCGCAGCAAATGCCCTCCAGCACCCAGATCAGCCAGAGCAGCAGTCCTTTCTTATCTTTCATGATTGGCAACCCCTTCCAAATTCTGCGATCGTCCTATCATTATAGCATCCCAAGGGGTACCAAACCACCAATCATTCGGGCAGAAGCGTTAAGTTTTCTGGGGCCTGGCAGGGGGCGCTGGCCCCCCCACCCC
>JAUMYC010000191.1 GCA_030528845.1 Eubacteriales bacterium | reverse complement strand
GAGCAGCTGGTTTCGATCGAAACCGAACGGGCGCGCCTTGACAGGATCGGAAAGGATGGGCAATAAACATGGCCAGCAATAAAGCAATGGAAAAAATGGCGGCGAGGCTGCGCGAGCTGCTCGCAATGGGCAAGGAAAAGGGCGAGCTGACCTATCAGGAGATCATCGAGAAGATCGGCGACGTGGACCTTCAGCCCGAGCAGATCGACCATGTGCTCGAGGTGCTCAGCGCGGAGGGCATCACCGTGAAGACCGACCTCAAGCTCGAGGAGGCCGAGGTGACCATCGACAACCGCGAGGAGGAATACGACATCTCCGTTCCGGAGGGCATCTCCGTGGACGATCCGGTGCGCATGTACCTCAAGGAGATCGGCAAGGTGCCGCTGCTCTCGGCCGACGAAGAGATCGCGCTGGCCAAGCAGATGGAGACCGGCAACGAAGAGGCGAAAAAGCGCCTCGCCGAGGCGAACCTGCGCCTCGTCGTTTCCATCGCAAAGCGCTATGTCGGCCGCGGCATGCAGTTCCTCGACCTGATTCAGGAGGGCAACCTCGGCCTGATCAAGGCCGTCGAAAAATACGACTACCGCAAGGGCTTCAAATTCTCCACCTACGCCACCTGGTGGATCCGTCAGGCCATCACCCGCGCCATCGCCGATCAGGCGCGCACCATCCGCATCCCGGTGCACATGGTCGAGACCATCAACAAGCTCATCCGCGTCTCCCGCCAGCTGCTGCAGGAGAACGGCCGCGAGCCCTCTCCGGAGGAGATCGCCGAGGAAATGAACATCTCGGTGGAAAAGGTGCGCGAGATCATCAAGATCGCGCAGGAGCCCGTCTCTCTGGAGACGCCCATCGGCGAGGAGGAGGACAGCCATCTGGGCGACTTCATCGCCGACGACGACACCCCCGCCCCGGCCGACGCCGCCGCCTTCACCATGGTCAAGGAGCAGCTGCTCAGCGTGCTTTCCACGCTCACCCCGCGTGAGGAAAAGGTGCTCAAGCTGCGCTTCGGTCTGGAAGACGGCCGCGCGCGCACTCTGGAAGAAGTCGGCAAATATTTCAACGTCACGCGCGAGCGCATCCGCCAGATCGAAGCCAAGGCTCTGCGCAAGCTGCGCCATCCCAGCCGCTCCCGCAAGCTGAAGGATTCGCTGGACTGATGCATTTCTTTACGCCCGACCCCATCCTCTTGGACGAACGACTGCGCACCGTTGCGGAGATGATCCCCAACGGTGCTCGTTTTGCCGATATCGGCTGCGACCATGGGTATCTGAGCGCGTGGCTCCTGCGGGAGGGGCGCGTCGCCGGATGCCAACTCTGCGACATCAGCGCGCCCTCGCTGGAAAAGGCGCGGCGGCTGATGCGCTCGCTCGCGCTGGAGAAGCAGGTCTGCTTCAGCGTCGGCGACGGCGCAAAGGCGCTGCGCTCCCCTGTGGATTGCGCGGTCATCGCCGGCATGGGCAGCGCCACCATCATGCACATCATTTCCGAGGGGCGCGAACAGCTCGGCGCGGCAAGGCTCATCCTGCAGCCGAACGTGGATGCGCCGGAACTGCGCGCGTTTCTCATGCAAAACGGCTACCGCATCGCGGACGAGCGCATCGCGCGGGCCGGAGGGCGGCATTATGTCATCCTCGCCGCCGAGCCGGGCGAGGCAAGCTATACGCCGGAGGAGCTGCTCTGCGGGCCGGTGCTGCTGCAAAGGGGCGGCGAGGCCTTCGCTTCCTTTGCGGATTTTCGCATCCGCGTGGCGCAGAAGGCGCTGCGGGGCGCGGCGGAGGCCGGCGGCGAACGCGCCGGAGAGCTTGCGCGCGAGATAGAAACATGGCAAAGGGCCAAGGAGCGGGCGCGCCTCTGAGCGCGGTTTACAAGAAGCGCACGCTCTGCTATAATAAATAGTGATCGTTTTTTATGCCAGAACGCGCCGCCAAGGCGCTTGAGGAGGATAAACATGCAGCTGGATAATTTATTGAAGTATTCTCAGATCGACATGGAAGCGGAGCGCTTCAAGAGCGAGATGCAGAAGGCGCCCAACCGCCTGAAGCTGCTCAAGCTGCGCAATTTCATCGTCGAACAGCAGAACAATATGAAGCGCATCGAGGCGGAGGTCGCCTCCATGACGGAGCGCATGGGCGCGCTGCGCGAGGAGATCGCCCGGCTCGACGGCACTCTCGCCGAGCTGCAGAAGGAGATCTCCGAGGCGCATGACGATTCCATCGCCGAGCTCGAAGGGCTCATCGACGAGGCGCAGAAGCTCATGAGCACGCTGGGCAAGCACGAGCAGGAGCTGCAGAAGATGCGCAAGGACGCCGAGACGCGCGACCGTCAACAGAAGGACATCCGCACCCGCGCCGCCAAGAGCAAGGCCGAATACGACCAGCTCAAGGCCGTGTACGACCCCGAATACAAGCGCGACAGCGAAAAGCTCGAACAGCTCAAGGCCAAGGTGGAAGCCGCCGCCAAGGACGTCGAGCCGGAGCTGCTCGCCAAATACAAGGAGATCCGCCAGCAGAGCATGCCGCCGGTGGCCAAGCTCGTGGGGAGCCAGTGCATGGGCTGCAACATGTCTCTGCCCAGCGCCATCACCCGCCGCATCACCGAGGGACACGAGCTCGTGCAGTGCGACAACTGCAGCCGCATCCTCTACATCCCCGCCGAGGGCTGACAACCGAACCAAAAAGCCGCCTCGTATCACCGCGAAAGGCGCTCATAAAAAAGCAGACAGGCACAGCGATTCAGGAGCGCTGTGCCTGTTCTTGCGCAAGCCGCCCGCGCGTGATAGGATATAGACTGTGAGAACAATGCCAAGGATGACCGGAGGCTGTGAAAATGACAGACGCACAAAAGGAAACTCTGCGTTTTTATACCACCAATGATTATTTGCTGATCAACGGCCTTCTCTGGGGAGAAGACGAGAACACCATCGATGAATTTATTCGGATCATCAACGAGGACGGCAGGGGCGTGATGGCCGAAGCTCTCGAACAGGGCTTTGATGTGCGCTGGAATTGCAGCAAGGAAGAAGGAGAGCGATTATACAAGATCTATCAAAGGCGCTTCCCGCTCATCGAGAATCAGAGTATAAAAAATCAGATCATCGAACGGGCCCGGGCGGACATCTCCAACATGCTGCTTTGCATGGAGCCGCTGGCATCCGAAATGATCTTATACAGAAACATCAAAAACCGATTTGCCGAAAAAATCGAGCAGGAGACCTCCTTTATCCATCCGGGGTTTTCTTCCTGCAGCGTCGATCCTCACATCGCAAAAAATGCGGCATACGGTTCCGGCGACTGCACCTTGGCGCAGATCATCGCTCCGGCGGGCACGCCCGCGATCCGGCTCGATTTGATGCCCGATGTACAAAACGAACCCGACGAGATCATTTTGGCGCCGACTGAATTTTTCGTCACCAAGGTCGACAGAGCGAACAGAACGATCTGTATGACCTGTACGCCTTCGCCCGAAAGGCAAATAAATTGACCAACGCGCAAAACAGCGCAAAAGAGACCTGCGATCCTTCGCAGGTCTCTTATATTTTCCTGTAACCCCCCGCCCCCATGCAAGGCGGCTTTTCTTTGTGTTTTTTCAGTTCTCCTGCGAGGCGCGCAGGGCGGCCTTCTGCTCGGCGCGCCGCTTCATCCACGGGCTGAGGTAGCGGAAGATGGACGAGGCGATATAGATGCCCACGGCGATCACGCCCGCGATGGCGGCGGTGTGCATGAGCCGCTCGCCGCCGAGCACCTTGTCACCCTGCACGAAGGCTTCCATGCTGTAGAACAGCGAGCCGCCGGGGATGAGCGGGATCACCGCAGGGGCGATGAACGCCGTGGCCGGGCTTTTGAGCAGACGCGCGAGCACCTCCGAGAGCACAGTACCCGCAAAGGCGGCGACGAAATTGGCGAAGAGGTCTCCCCAGCCGGTGTGCATGGAGAGCAGATAAAACCCCCAGACCACCGCGCCGGCGACGGAGCAGATGGCGATGCGGCTGGGCTTGCGGATGTGAAAGAGGAGCGAAAAGCCGCACGAGCCCGCGCCCGCGGCGATCATCTGGCCGATCATTTCCATCATGCGAACACCCCTCCCAAAATGGCCACCGCGCCCGCAGCGCCGATGGCGATGATGATGGCCTCGCACAGATGGCTCAGGCCCGCATAAATATCGCCCCACATCATGTCGCGGATGCCGTTGGTCATCTCCAGACCCGGGATGAACAGCATGATGCCGCCGATGATGATCTTGTCCACATTGTCCGCCAGGCCGAAATGCACCAGAAAAAAAGCGCACGCGCCCGTGACGGCGGAGAGCAGCACGTTATACAGAACGTTTGTGGAGCGCACCTTCTGCAGGCGCTGCAGGAGCGTGACGATCACCCCGACGAACCCGGCGGCGAGCACATCTCTCCAGCTGCCGCCGAAGAACGCGGAAAAGCCCGCCGTGCTGATGATATTGGCGACGAGCGACCAGTGCCAGCCGTCTTCCTTCACGCTGACGACCTGCTTCACCCTCTGGCTCACCCGCTCGGGCTCCGGCGTGTGACGGCAGACATAGCGCGAGAGCTCGTTGAGCGTCTCGACGCGGTCGAGGTTGGTGGAGGCGCTGGCGATGCGGCGCGTCTGCGTGACGGGCCGCCCCTGCTCGGGATAGATCGTGACCACGATGCTGTTGGGAATGGCGAAGACGTCTCCC
>JAUMYC010000190.1 GCA_030528845.1 Eubacteriales bacterium | reverse complement strand
CCCACTCCCTCTCCTTCCCCCGCGCCGACCCCCACCCCTGCGCCCACGCCGACTCCCGCTCCTCCTGCGGCGCAGGCGGAGCCCTTCTCCGGCGAGGAGGCGGGCACCATTTGGACTCCCACTCCGACGCCCAAACCGAGCCCCAGCCCGACGCCGAGCCCCGTGCCGGAGCAGACGGCCTTGGCTTCGCCAACTCCCGCGCCTACTCCCACACCTGCGCCCACTCCCGTGCCGACCTACGCTCCGGGCGATTTCAGCGCCCTGTTTGACCGCGTAGCGCCCGCAACGGGCGAGGTCATGGTCGGCTCGGATGAATACCGCTCGGACGATATCTTTCTGCGCATCACCACCAACGAGCTCGACGGGCTCGTGTTCCACGTCGCGGATATCTACGTCCGCAGCATCGAAAACCTGCAGACCGCCTTCGCAAACGACGTCTACGGCAAGGGCCAGCGCGAGTTTGCATGGGACATTTCCATAGAAAAGCAGGCCATCCTCTCCGTCAACGGAGATTACTACGGCGCGCGCGAGGACGGCGTGGTCATCCGCAACGGCGTGCTCTACCGCAGCAGCCCCTTTGAGGACGTATGCGTGCTCTATCGCGACGGCGTGATGGAGACCTGCAGCGCCAGAGAGTTCGACTGCGACGCCGCCATGGAGCGCGGCGCGTGGCAGGCGTGGTCCTTCGGGCCGACGCTGCTGGACGAGGAGGGCAAGGCCAAGTCCAAGTTCAACAGCGTGCTCGTCAACCGCAACCCCCGCTGCGGCATCGGCTATTACGAGCCGGGGCATTATTGCTTTGTCGTGGTGGAAGGCCGCAACGACGAGAGCAACGGCGCCTCTCTGGCCGAATTCTCGCTCATCTTCGAGCAGCTCGGCTGCAAGGTCGCCTATAATATGGACGGCGGCAACACGGCCGTGATGACCTACGGCAAGCGCCTTGTGAGCGAGCCCTCGCAGGGCGGCAGGCCGGTCACGGATATCATCATGATCACGGAGGTGGACGACTGATGAAGCTGCTGCTCGGCCACGCAAACGTCATCCTCTCCTGCATGATCCTCGTTCTGCTATTGATCGACCGGGTCAACTCGGCCATGCAGTTTATCGACAACCACATCACAAAGGGCCTGCTCTTTGTTTTGTGCGCGCTCTGCCTTGTCAGCGGCGTCGTGTTCATGCTGCAGGCCGCCCGGCAGAAAAAGCGCTGAACCGCTCCCCCGCGCTCCCTCTTTTTCAGGAGGGAGCGATTTTTTTGCGCCGCAGCGCAGCAATTTTGCAGGAAGGGATTGCCCAAAAATGCACATGGGTGTATAATGGTGCAAAATCTGCACATGCGGAAAGGTGGGAAAGATTGCAGATATGGATATCACTGCTTTTTTGAAGGAAGTAACGGCGATCCCCGGTCTGCCGGCCTATGAGGACGCGGCGGCGGATTGCATCGCAAAGCACATCGCGCCCTATGCCGACGAAGTGAAAAAAGCGGCTCTGGGCAGCGTGATCGCAAAAATCGGAAACAAAGGCCCGAAGGTGCTCGTTTGCGCACATCAGGACGAGATCGGCATGATCGTGCTCAAGATCGAGGAGGACGGCTGCCTGCGCATGCATCGCATGGGCGGTGTCGACCCGCGCATCCTGCCCGCGCACGACGTGCTCGTGCACACCAAAAACGGCCCCATTCCCGGTGTTGTGGGCGCAAAGGCCCCGCATCTGACCAAGCCCTCCGAGCGCGAAAAGGCGCTCACCTTTGAAGATCTCTACATCGACATCGGCATGAACGGCGAACAGGCCAAGGCCGCCGTGAACGTGGGAGACACCGTCACCCTCGTCTCCCCGCTGACCGAGCTCGCCGGCGGCTTCCTCACCTCCAAGACCATGGACAACCGCGCTTCTGTGGCGGCCATGATCGCCTGCGCCGAGGAGCTCAGCCACCGCGACACCCCCGCCACGGCCTATCTTTGCGCCTCCTCGCAGGAGGAAGTCGGCGCGAAGGGCGCGATCACCGCGGCTTACGGCATCGAGCCCGACTTCGGCATCGCCATCGACGTCACCTTCGGCGAGGCCCCCGGCTGCGATCGCTTCGAGGCCTTCCCCATGGATAAGCCGACCATCGCCATCGGCCCGACTCTGCACCCCGCGCTGACCGACCGCCTGCGCGCGAGCGCGAAGAAGTTCGGCATCGGCTATTCTCTGGAGATCACCGGCGCGAGCACCGGCACCGACGCCAGCGCCATGTTCCTCACCCGCGCAGGCCTGCCCGTCTGCCTGATCTCCATCCCGCTGCGTTATATGCACACCTCTGTCGAAACGCTGCAAAAGAACACCATCTGGGAGGCGGGCCGCCTCATGGCCGCCTTCATCGACGATATCGCACGCGATTGGGGGGATCTGGAGTGGTATTGACCATCGATCGCATCCGTGAACTGACCGAAAAGAAGGGCGCGCCCGGCAACGAAAAGGAAGTGCGCGATTATATCCTCGAGAAGGCAAAGCAGTTTGCCGACGAGGTGAACGTGGACCGTCTGGGCAACGTCATCGCAAAGAAAAAGGGCACTTGCTCCGAAAAGACCGTGCTGCTCAGCGCCCATATGGACGAGGTCGGCTTTATCGTGGTCGGCGCCGAGGAAAACGGCCTGATCCGCTATATGTGCCTCGGTTCCATCGACCCGCGCGTGGTCGTCTCCAAGCGCGTCGTCATCGGCAAGGACAGCGTGCCCGGCGTCATCGGCGCAAAGGCGATCCACCTGCAGTCCGCCGCCGAGCGCGGCCGCGTGCTGGGCCATGGCGAATTGCGCATCGACATCGGCGCAAAGACGCGCGAAGCCGCCGAGGCGCTCGTCTCCCCCGGCGATTACATCACCTTTGACACCCCGTTCTACGGCTTTGGCGACGGTTTTGTGCGCTCCCGCGCGCTGGATGACCGCGTCGGCTGTCTCACGCTTCTGCGCGTGCTGGAAGCCGGCCCCTATCCGGTGGACGTCATCTGCGCGTTCACGACCATGGAAGAGCTGGGCTGCAAGGGCGCCAAGGGCGCGGGCTTTGCCCTGCAAAGCGACGTCGCGCTCAATTTCGAAGGCACCGCCGCCAACGACCTCGGCTGCGTGCCGGAGCATTTCCAGGTCTGCCGCTGCGGGCAGGGCGTGGCCATCTCCTTTGCGGATAATTCCTCCCTCGCCCATCGCGGCCTGTTCAAGGCGCTGCTGAACGTGGGCAAGGAAAACAATATCGCATGGCAGATCAAGCAGGGCGTGACCGGCTCCAACGACGCAGGCGCGATCCAGACCGCCGCCGGCGCAAGGCCCACCTGCGTGCTCTCCGTCCCCTGCCGCTATATCCATTCCGGCGCATGCGTGTGCAAGCTGAGCGATATCGACGCCCAGTTCGCCCTGACCGACGCCTATCTGCGCGCCGGCGCGCCGCTCTGATCATAAGGAGGCTGAACTAAAATGAGAAATACGCTCAAGACCCTGACCACCACCTATGGCGGAGCCGGCCGCGAAAACACTGTCGCCGAGGTCATCCGCAATATGGTCGCCCCCTACGTCGATACCATCGAGACCGACGCGCTGGGCAACCTCATCTGCATCAAGAAGGGCGAAGGCAAGCGCGTGATGCTGGCCGCGCATATGGACCACATCGGCTTCATCGTCACCAACATCGACGAAAACGGTTTCCTGCGCGTGCACAACTGCGGCGGCATCCGCCCCGTCAATTCCATGAACCGCCACGTCGTCTTCGAAAACGGCGTGCACGGCCTGCTGTCCCATGAAATGAAAGATTTCGACAACACCCTCGCCAAGATGTTCATCGACATCGGCGCGCATTCCAAGGAAGAGGCCGAGGCTATGGTCGCCTTGGGCGACGTAGCCGTCTATGCGCCCGACGTGTTCGACATGGGCGATTATCTCTCCGGCCCCGCCATGGACAACCGCGTGGGCTGCGCCGTCGTGGTCGAGACGCTCAAGCTGCTCAAGAACCCCAAGAGCGAAGTCGCCGCCGTGTTCACCGTGCAGGAGGAAGTCGGCTGCCGCGGCGCCCGCGCCGCCGCCTATTCCGTGGATCCGGACGTGGGCATCGCGCTGGACGTCACCATGTCCGGCGACACGCCCAACGGCTTTAACATCGCCTGCGGCCTCGGCAAGGGCGTGGCCATCAAGCTGATGGACTCCTCCCTCATCTGCACCCCCTCCGTGGTCAAGGCGCTCATCGGCGCGGCCGAGCGCGAGAATATCCCCTTCCAGCGCGAAGTGCTCACTGCCGGCGGCACCGACGCCTCCGCCATCAACACCACCCGCGGCGGCATCCCCTCCGGCGTGCTCTCCATCGCCTGCCGCTATGTACATTCCGCCACCGAGACCGTCTCCGTCTCCGACTGCGAGGCCGCTGCCAAGCTGCTGGCCACCGTGCTCGAAAACGACGAGTTTTGATAGGATCATTGCGGGGGCCCCTTTTCTTTGGAAAAAGAAAAGGGTCCCCCGCACCCCTTCGAAAAGAAATCATATATAGGACTTTTCTCGACCGAGGAAGGTCTTTTTGTTCTCCCACGCTGCAATCACCCCTGCATATGTCGAATTCCATAGAATTTGCCCCACAAACGATTTCTTTGGGTGGGGCGCGGGGGGGGGCCGTGTTTTTGGGAAAGTAAGGCCCCCCCCCCCAACACCACAGGTTTAAACCCCCCCCCGGCGGGGGTTGGCCCCCCCAAAAA
>JAUMYC010000022.1:12726-18621 GCA_030528845.1 Eubacteriales bacterium | reverse complement strand
GAGCGCGCCGGGCGGCCTCTTTTTTTCCAAAAAACAACAGCCGAGCGCGCCCCCTTGCGAAAAGGAGGCGCGCTCGGCTTGCGATAAAAGGGGTTTTTAGGGGATCCACTTGGAGGTGTGATCTTTCATTGTTCAGCGCTGCCGGAGCAGCTGTGTTTCGAGCAGCTTCCCGCGTGCGGGCAGCCGATGCAGACCTGGCCTTTTTTCTTGGCCCGGATCACATACCGCGCAGCCAGCGCGACGAGCAGCAGCACGATGAGCGCCGCGATAAAGGTCGCCATTGTCGTCCCTCCTTATTATTATAGGACGAAGTGTTTTCCGCTCATCAGCCCTTTGCGCCCAGCTTGTATTCGCCGGCGAGCTTCTTGCCGGAGTTCAGGCAGAGATAGACGATCACGCCGATCATGGCTGCGACGGCGATAAAACCGCCGAGGAAGCCGGAGCCCACGGCGCCGGTGGTGATGAGAGTGCCGATCTGATAGACGAGGAAGGCGAGGATATAGCCGGTGGCCAGCTGCAGGCAGATGCCGCCGAACATCCACTTGCGGTCCTTGATCTCGGAATTCATCGCGCCGATGGCGGCGAAGCACGGCGGCGTGTAGAGGTTGAACATCAGGCAGGCCAGCGCGGCGGCCTTGGTCAGGCCGAAGACGGCGGCGACTTCCGCAGAGCCGCTGACGAGCGCCAGCTCTTCGGTGTCGATGAAGTTGGTCGCGCCATAGCACACGGCCAGCGTGCCCACGACGTTCTCCTTGGCGATGAAGCCCGTGATGGCCGCAGCGGCCATCTGCCACACGCCGAAGCCCAGCGGGATGAGCACCACGGCAAAGGGCGTGGCGATGGAGGCGAGGATGGAGGTGTTCTCCATGCCCTCTTCCACCAGCTGGAAGGACCATGTGAAGGACTGCATGATCTGCACGAGGGTGTTGCACAGAAGGATGATGGTGCCGGCCTTGACGATGTAGGCCCAGCCGCGGGAGCACATGGAGATAAACGCGCGCTTGATGCTGGGCAGCTTATACTCCGGCAGCTCCATGATGAAGAAGGACTTGCGGTTCTTGTGCCCGGCGATCTTATTGACCAGCAGCGCGCCGAGGAAGATGAGCAGGATGCCCACGAAGTACATGAGAGTGCCCACCCAGGAGGCGTCGCCGAAGAACACGCCCGCGAACAGGGCGATGACGGGCAGTTTGGCGCCGCAGGGCATGAAGGGGGTCAGCATGGCAGTGGCCCTGCGCTCGCGTTCGTTGCGGATGGTGCGGCTGGCCATGATGCCGGGGATGGCGCAGCCGGTGCCGATGACGAAGGGGATGACGGACTTGCCCGAGAGGCCGACCTTCTTGAAGATCGGATCCAGCACGACGGAGACGCGGGCCATATAGCCGCAGTCCTCCAGCAGGGCGATCAGGAAATACATGACCATGACCAGCGGCAGGAAGCCGACGACCGCGCCGACGCCGCCGATGATGCCGTCCACCAGCAGGGCGTAGAGCAGCGGGTGCGCATTGGCCATCAGGCCGCCCACCCAGCCCTGGAAGGTCTCGATCCAAGCGACGAGCGTGTCGGCGAGGAAGGGACCGAGGGTGGACTGGGAGATATCGAAGACGAGGAACATGACCACGGCGAAGATGGCGATGCCGGCGATGGGGTTGGTGAGCACGGCGTCGATCTTGTCCTGATAGTTCTTGTCCTTGGTGAACACCTTGCGCTCTTCCACCGCCTTGACGATGCCGTTGACGAAGGCAAAGCGGGCGCGGTCCGCCTTTTCGACCTCGGCCTTGCTGGTCAGGTCGATATCGCCCTGTGCGTAGGGCGCTCTCTGCCCCTTGCCCACCTGCGCGGCGGCGGTCTTGATCAGCTCGGTCAAGCCGCCCGCGTTGGTGGAGACGGTCTCGACCACGGGGCAGTTCAGTTTTTCGGAAAGAGCCTTGACGTTGATCTTGGTCTCTTTTTTCACGTTGACGTCGGCCTTGTTCAGCGCGACGACCACCGGCACGCCCAGCTCCAGCAGCTGCGTGGTGAAAAACAGGCTGCGCGAGAGGTTCGTGGCGTCTACGATGTTGATGATGACGTCCGGGTCTTCGTTTTTGACATAGGAGCTGGTGATGCTCTCTTCGGAGGTGAAGGGGGACATGGAATATGCGCCGGGCAGATCCACCGCGATCAGCTCTTCCGTGCCGGAATAGTAATTCTTTCGGATCGGGTGTTCCTTCTTTTCAACGGTCACGCCGGCCCAGTTGCCGACGCGCTCGTTGCGGCCGGTCAGGGCGTTGTACATGGTCGTCTTGCCGCTGTTGGGGTTGCCTGTCAGCGCGATTCTCATTTGTCGTTCCTCCTCGTTGCCTTCCAAATAAAATATCTTCTCCGGCTGCCCGGTTAAACGGGCCGAACCGGTAGTTACCCTTTGCTAACTCACGCCCGCAAAAAAAGATACCTTGCGATATCCTCTTTTGCCTCTTGCGTTTCAGATACAGATCGCTTCGGCCAGCTGCCTGTCGATGGTATATCTCGCATCCTTGATCGAGACCACGCAGCCGCCCTTCAGATGGGAAACCACGGTGATCGGCTCGCCGCTGTAGCAGCCCAGAGAGAACAAAAAGGCGTCCATCTCTTCATCGTCGGTCTCGATGGCGCGGACGATATACTCCCTGCCCTCTTCCGCCTTCAGCAGATTCATGAAATTCACCTTGCTCAAGCGATATTGGTTAGTCTTAACTAACTGGCGATAGTATACCATCGCATGTCCCCCTTGTCAACGCCTCTTTCATGCCCAAAGAACGGTTTTTTCTTTTTTTAACATGTGCAGCCCGCCCCCTGCCCGACAGTACATCTCTATGGCGCAGCCGCCCGGCCTATGCCCCCGCGCGCGAAACAAAAGCCGCCCCCGGAGCGACGGAAAAGCGGCGCGCGCATTGCGCCGGAGGCGAAAAAATGTTATACTTTTGCCGTCATCCACAGAAGTGCAGGAAAAAGGAGAAGGCAGCAATGGCAAGAAAAAAGAAAGAAAAAAAACAAAGGCGCAGACACCCGATACTCCGCGGTATCGTCTGGGGCCTGTTCGGCTATTGTATCCTGACGCTCATCACCATCTCCATACAGGTCTATTCCTCCGTCATCCAGTTCGAGACCAACGCGCGGAAGGAGCTGGAGCTGGCGGTGGGGCTGCTTGACGAGCAGACCAGCGACGTGGACGGCTACGCCGACACAATGCTGCAGACCTACGCGCAGCTCATGGCGCTGCTCTCGCGCGATTCCAGGGATCTGTACACAGAGATGGACAACTACGCCGCGTCTCTGGGGGTAGAATCCTACATCATCGTCGGCAAGGACGCGCAGGTCTCCCACAGCTACGGCGAGGTGCATCCCTCTCTGCTGGAACAGGATCTTTCCTCCATCGCCTATGAAAACTCCTTCTCCGCCGAGGGCTGGTATTACATTTCCATGCCGCTCAAAAACGGCGAGACGCTGGTGATCGGCACGGACACCTCGGAAATACAGCTGGCCTTCACCAGCATCACCGACAGGATGTATGTGCTGAACAACTTCTCCATGGGCACGGCGAGCGAGATCATGGCTCTGAACGTCCGCACGGGCCGCTTTGTCTATTACCCGGAACGCTTTGAAGGCCTCTCCGCCTACGACGTCGGCCTCCCGCAGGATCTCGCTTCCACAGTGGGCAGCTCCTTCCTCTGGGTAGAGGAAAGTTCCATCGTGATGAGCACCCTCTACAAAAACAATTATCTCCTGCTCATCTCCACCCCCGTCCTGTCCGCTTTCGACGACCTGGCGAGCTCGATCGTGACCGCGCAGATCGGCTTCGGCGCGCTCATCCTGCTTTCCTTCCTATATTCTTACTTCCTGCATACAGACCTGCGCCTCGGGCGCATCAAGAACGTGCGCTATGTGCAGCTGCGTTCCCACAAGCATCTGAACACGACCCTCGCGCGCCCGCTGCTCAGCTTTTTGATCATCGGCGTGCTGTGTACCTCCTGCATCGTCTATTACACCCAGATGCTCTCGCGCACGGACGCGCAGCGGCGTGCCTCCGAGCACAGGCTGGAGGCGGCGCAGCAGCTCATGGACGAGCAGCAGGTCGGGCTCGAATATGCAGGCGAACAGTTCATGGGGGGCTACGAATTCAACGCCCGCAGCATCGCCTCCGTGTTCAAGCTCAAGCCGCAGCTGATCAACCGCAAGGATCTGCAGACCCTCGCGCGCATCTACGGCTTCCACAGCATCTATATCTTTGACGAGCGCGGCGAGGTCGTGGCCACAAGCGAGGCGCTGGCCAGCTTCCCGCTGAGCATGAACCCCTCCGACCCGACCTACCCCTTCTGGAACGTGGTCGCCGGCATCAAGGAAAGCTATTCTCAGCCGCTGGATCCGCAAAAGGAATATACCCAGCAGGATTTCCCGCTCATCGGCGTCACGCGCTACGACGCGCGCGGCATGGTGCTGGTCTCCGTCGCCAAGAACTATTGGGACCAGAACCGCATCCTCTATGATCACGACTCGATCTTCCGCAGCCTGAAGCCGGAAAACGACGGCGCGCTGCTGGCGGTGGATCCCGTCTCCAAGCTCGTCATCCACAGCTCCGACCGCCGCTTTGTCGGCCAGTCCGCGCTGCATCTGGGCCTGCCGGAGCGCGCGCTGACCAGCGGCTACGTCGGCACGCAGAACTTCAACGGCGAACAGTGCCTGATCAACACGGCCGCCTACAACAACGAGATCCTCATCACGGCCGTGCCCGCGAACGTCATCAACTCGCGCAGCCTGTCCGTCACCGCCATCGTCGTCATCTCCAGCCTCATCATCATCGCCCTGACCATCCTGCCGATGCTCATCGTGCGCGACCCGCACGAGGACGTCGAGCCGCTCTCCTTCAAGCGTTCGACCCGCCAGCGACTCAACAGCACCGTGCACATTACCGAAAGCGGCGAGGTCGAGCTGGTCGAGAGCATAGAGCTCAAGGACAACGGCCTGAGAATGCGCTGGCGCAGAAAGGGCTCCTCGGAAAAGCTGCGCCGGATGATCAGCCTGATGGGCGTGGTCACCGTCTGCTGGCTGCTCAATTCCGTGATGCAGGAAAGCAGCCACAACACCAATTCCGTGATCAACTACGTCTTCAGCCTCAGCTGGGACAAGTCCGTCAACGTCTATTCCATCGCCTATGTCATCATCGGCACCATGAGCATCTGGCTGGGCTCGAAGGTGCTGCAGGGCGTGGTGGAATACGTGACCAACAGCTTCAGCATGCGCTGGCGCACCAGCGGCATGCTCATCGCAAACTTCGTGCGCTACGGCGCCATCATCGCCTGCATCTTCTTCGTCCTGCCCAATTTCGGCGTGGAGACCTCCGCCATGATGACCTCCGCCACGGTGCTCTCTCTGGTGTTCACCTTCGGCTCGCAGTCCCTCGTGGCCGACTTCATGTCCGGTATCTTCCTCATCTTTGAAGGCACCTACCGCGTGGGCGATATCGTCATGCTCGACGGCTGGTACGGCGAGGTCGTAGAGATCGGCCTGCGCACCACCAAGGTCAAAAACGCCACGGGCGACGTGAAGATCTTCCAGAATTCCAAGATCTCCGGCGCGGTCAATATGACCAGCGACAATTCCTACGCCGTGTGCGACATCGCGCTGCCCTCGGGAGAAGAGCTCGAAGCCTTCGAGCGCAAGCTGGTCAGCGGCTTCTGCAAGGAAGCCATGTCCGTGGTCGGCACGCGCAGCAAGCGGATCAATTATGTGGGCGTCGTCTCCAGCAACGGCACGAACGCCACCCTGCGCCTCTCGGTCAAATGCCGCGAGGCGGACCGCGAGGCTCTGCAGCGAGACCTCTACCGCGCGCTCAAGCTCTGGATGGTCATGCGCCATTTCGGCGCCGAGGCACTGCGC
>JAUMYC010000022.1:0-12716 GCA_030528845.1 Eubacteriales bacterium | reverse complement strand
AACCCCGCGATCAAGCTCTGTAGGTAAAAGCAGAACAACGCCTGAGCCCGCAAAACGACCCTACCCGACCCACAAAGCGCGGAGACCCGGCGCGCCGGGCCTCCGCTCTTTTCGTTTTGCCCTGCATAAATATTAAAATAATATCATTTACACAGAACTTTATTCTTGACTAATTGCCGGAACAGTGCGATAATTTTATAGGACATTATCCCATAACGTAAAGCTCTTAAAAAGCAGAATGGAGGCTGGCTCATGGCAAACACACTTTCCATCGGCGTCATCCTCGAATCCTTCCGCCTCCCGTTTGCGCAGGCTGTGGCCAAGGCCGCCGAGGTCGGCGCGCAGGGCCTGCAGATCTACGCGACGCAGGGCGAAATGGCCCCGGAAAACCTCACTCCGGCTGCGATCGCGGAGAAGAAGCGCATCATCGCCGACAACGGCCTCAAGGTCGCGGCGCTGTGCGGCGATATCGGCGGCTTCATGCTCGCCGAACGCAACGCGCAGCAGGTGGAGCGTTCCAAGAAGATCCTCGATCTCGCGCTGGAATTTGACACGAACATCGTCACGACGCACATCGGCGTCGTCCCGGCAGACCGCGGCAGCCACTACTACGAGACCATGCTCGCCCCCTGCAGAGAGCTGGCCGATTATGCCAAGTCCGTCGGCGCGCATTTCGCCGTGGAAACGGGCCCGGAATCTGCCGAGCTGCTCAAGCAGTTCCTCGACGAGCTGGGCAGCGACGGCGTGGCCGTGAATTTTGACCCCGCCAATTTCGTCATGTGCGCGGGCGTGGATCCCATCAAGGCGGTCTACACGCTCAAGGATTACATCGTGCACACCCACGCCAAAGACGGCGTGCGCAACTTTGACTTCTCCGCTGAGGCGCTCTTCACGCCGGGCAGCGAGCTCAAGTTCGACTCCCCGCCCTTCACGGAGCTCCCGCTGGGCGAGGGCAAGGTCGACCTCAAGGCTTGGGTCGCGGCGCTGCGCGAGGTGGGCTACGAAGGCTACCTGACCATCGAGCGCGAAGCGGGCGAGACCCCGGAGAAGGACATCCGCCTCGCGGTGGACTATCTCAGGAGCATCCTTTAATACAATGGCCCCGCAACCCCCGGTCGACAAGGCGGCGCAGCCGCCCAAGTCCCCACCAACGACCCGTCAAGAGGAGGAAACAGCACCGTGAAACCTGTAAGAATCGGTCTGGTCGGCACCGGCAGCATCTCCAACGCGCATATGACCGGCTATTCCAAGCTCGCCGAGCAGGGGATCGTCGAACTCGTCGCCGCGTGCGACATCAACGTCGAGCGCGCGAAGGCATGGGCGGAAAAGTACGGCTTCAAAGAGGTCTACGGCAGCCACAAGGAAATGCTCGAAAAGAGCGACATCGACGCGGTGAGCGTATGCACCTGGAACAACGGCCACGCGCCCATCACCATCGACTGCCTGCGCGCGGGCAAGCACGTTCTGTGTGAAAAGCCGCCGGCAATGACGGTCGAAGAGGCGCTGGCGATGCAGAAGGCCGAGGAAGAGACCGGCAAGATCCTCATGATCGGCTTCGTGCGCCGCTTCGGCACCAACGCCGAGCTCGTGCTCGACTTTGCCAAGCACGGCTTCTTTGGCGACGTCAACTTCGCCAAGATCTGCGTCACCCGCCGCTGCGGCTGCCCGCTGGGCTGGTTTGCCAATTCCAAGCTCTCCGGCGGCGGCCCGCTGCTGGACAACGGCGTGCATCTGATCGACCTGGTGCGCTATCTCACCGGCAAGCCCAAGGCCGTTTCCTGCTATGCGGCCACCTACAACAACATGGGCTCCCGCACCAACGTCAAGGGCATCAACCGCTATTCCTCCGTCGATCCTTCCGACTTCAACGACGTGGAAGATCTGGCCGTGGGCATGGTCAAGTTTGACAACGGCATGTCCATGTCGCTGGAATTCTCCTACAGCGAGGAGATCGAAGAGGGCGTCATCGGCGTGGAGATCTACGGCTCCAAGGGCGGCGCGGTCGTCGAGCCGCATCTGACCCTCATGACCGAGATGCACGACTACATGGTCAACATCACCCCGCAGATCGACGCGCCTTCGTTCGATTTCGGCGTGTTCTATCAGGAGATCAAGCATTTTGTGGACTGTGTGAACGGCGAGACCGAATGCCGCAACCGCATCGACGACGGCGTGGAGCTGATGCGCATCATCACCTCCATGTACGAGAGCGCGCGCACCGGCCACGAAGTGATCATTCAACGATGAATTTGACCGCCGAAAAAGCGGTTGAAGAATAAAACGAGGAGGTTTCACCATGAAGAGAAGGCTTCTGTCCATGATCCTTTCCCTTGCCCTGCTCTGCGCGGCATTCGTAATGCCCACCGCAATGGCAGATGACGGCGTATTCACCGACACCTGCTCCTGGCCGCCCGTGAACACCTACATCGCCAACTACTATTCTGCCAACAGCACCGGCTGGCAGATCGACGCCATGACCAACGAGGGCATGTTCGCCCTGGTCGCCGTTTCCGGCGTCGTGTATCCGCGTCTGGCCGTTTCCTACGAGCAGGACGAGTACACCGACACCATCCACCTGCGTCAGGACGTGAAGTTCAACGACGGCGCCCCCTTCACCGCGAAGGACATCTGGGCCTACTACACGCTGAACAACTCCTGCACCGTTTCCCAGCAGGCCAAGTCCATCGAGATCCTCGATGACTACACCATCAAGTTCACCTGGCGTGAGCTGATCAACCCGAGCGTGCGTCTGCGCATGATCGCGACCAACGTCGACGCCCGCATCCCGTACCACATCTTCGGCGAATATGTCGACAAGGCTGCCGAACTGCTGGCCACCGGCGTGGAGACTGAAAACGTCGCCAACCGCCGCGCCTTCGGCCTTGAGTACACCGAAGAGACCATCGCCGCCATCGACGCCAACTGGCAGGCCTTCATCAAGTATGGCCCGGAAAACCAGATCCCCGTCGGCACCGGCTCCTACATGGTCTCCAAGATGACCGACACCGACTGCATCATGGTCAAGAACCCGCACTACTACAACTATGATGCTCTGGGCTTCGAAGCGCTGCACTTTGTGAACGTCGACACCGACACCAAGATGCAGATGCTGCAGGCGGGCGACCTCTCCCGCTCCGACGGCACCCCTGCCAAGGACGTGCTGGAAGGCATCCTGGCCGGCAACGAATCCCTGGTGCACTACATGACGCTGGATAACGCCTCCGTCGGCGTCTCCATCGACATCCAGGATCCCAACCTGAGCAAGCCCGAAGTCCGTCAGGCTCTGGCGTACATCCTCAACCGTGACGCCATCCGCGAAGTCGGCAACTACTACGGCACCACCGCCACCTACGCCGCTGCCGGCATGCCGGAATCCTACATCCGCACCGACGGCTGGATCAACGACGAGACTCTCGCGCAGATGACCGTCTACAACACCAACCACGAGAAGGCCGCCGAGCTGCTCAACAGCGTCGGCTGGACCAAGAAGGACGACGGCTGGTACAACGAGAACGGTGAAAAGATCGCCTGGACGACCATCACCACCTCCGACTTCCAGTTCCTCAACGCCGCCCAGGTCTTCTCCCAGCAGCTGACTGCCTTCGGCCTGACCACCGAGCTGAAGGTCCTCGAAAGCTCCGTGTTCACCTCCTCCTACACTGCTGAAGGCGAGCGCGACTACGAATTTGCCTGCAACTGGATCGACAACTGCTGGGGCCTCTTCTGCCCCTATGGCCCGCTGAAGGAAGGCTACTACGGCGGCGCCTTCGCCTCCAGGGCCGGCAACTTCCCCGAGTTTGAATCCGGCGAGCGCATGGGCGAGATCAACATGGTCTATGCCGACCAGAACGGCGAAGAGACCGACATCTATGCCCTGCTCAAGACCATGCTCTCCATGTCCGATGAAGAGATGATCGACGCGGCCAGCCGCATCGCCTACATCACCAACGAGAACGTCTTCTCCATCTCCTTCTTCCAGAATGCTTCCGGCTACTGGCTGAACATGGATCATATCGAAGGCCTGCCGCTGCCCGAGGAGATCGAACCCTCCAACCGCAACGTGCTGGTTCCGGAAGATCCGGCCAAGCTGAGCATCGTCAACGACCACTGGTACATCTGGGTCGCCCAGGGTCTGGTCCTGTCCAACGGCACCTATCAGGCCAAGTAAGTTATCCTTTCCATTGAGGGAGGCCGCCGGGGTAGCGGCCTCCCCCGATCAAACGACGTGGAGGCGTGGGTTACCCCGCCCCACGTCGCTTTGTATTCATCAGATTGAGCAAAAAACGAAAGCTCCCAAGCGATATCAAGAGGCGTTTGCAGCGATCTGGTCGAATATTTTCAACGAAATGAGGTGGGAGTTGTGAAATTAACAAGCCTGCTAAAGCGCTTGCTCATATCCTTATTCAACATCATCGTAGTTGTTACGATCACCTTCTTCCTGCTGCGCCTTACGCCCGGCGACGTTGTGGAAAACATGGCCGTGCGCCTTGCCAAGGAGCAGAACCTGACCATGGACGTAGCCCGCATGCGCGTGGCCTACATCCTGAACTACGATCCCTCCGTGCCCGTTCTGGAACAGTTCGGCACTTACATCAACAACATCCTGCACGGCAGCCTCGGCAACTCCATGCAGTATCAGGAGACCTCCGTGCTCTCCATCATCGCCGATTCCTTCCCGTGGACGCTGCTCGTCGTTACGATCGCGCTCGTCCTGAGCTTCGCCGTCGGCTGCAATCTGGGCGCGCTGATGGCCTGGAAACGAAAGACCATCCTCGATCCGATCATCACGGGCCTGTATGTGGTGGTGTCCTCCATTCCCTACTACATGTGGCCGCTGATCATGATCGTCGTTTTCTGTATACAGCTGGACCTCTTCCCCGTGGCCGGTAAATATTCCATCATGGTGGACCCCGGCTTCAATTTAGAATTCTTCGGCAGTGTGCTCTACTACGCGGCCATGCCCATCGCCTGCGTGTTCATCTCCACAGTGCTCAACTGGACAATGAACATGCGCGCGAGCGCCATCGGCGTGCTGGGCGAGGATTACATCACCGCGGCCTATGCACGCTCCGTGCCGGAGAGGCGCATCCGCAAATATTACCTGAAAAAGAACGCCATGCTGCCGCTGATCACGTCGTTCGCCTCCACATTCGGCACATACATGGGCGGCGCGATCTTCGTGGAGACCTTCTTCAAGTATTACGGCATCGGCTATTATATGAACAACGCCCTCGCCTTCCGCGATTTCACGCTGATGCAGGGCATCCTGATCGTATCCTCTACCGCCACGATCCTCGCGCTGCTGATCGCAGACCTCGTCTATTCTGTGCTCGACCCGCGCGTAAGAACGGAGGGATGATGCAAGATGACAGCAATGAACAACAAGCAGCTCAAACAGGCACGCCGCGCGCAGAAACAGCGCGAGGAATGGGAACGCCTGCATAAAGCCTCCACTCCCTGGGAGCGCTTCCGCAACAACGCCATCATGAGCTTCAAGATCCTCTACAACAACAAAAAGGCGTTCGTCGGCTTTTTGATCCTCGTCATCTTCCTGCTCATGGCCACCGTCGGCCCGGAGGTCGTCACTCTGGACACGACCATCGACTATGAAGGCCGCTATCAGGGCATCTCCCTTGCCCATCCGCTGGGCACGGACTACGCCGGCGTGGATATCTTCGCGCAGGTGGTGCACGGCTCGCGCGACGTGCTGACCGTGGCCGTCCTCGCCGCGATCATGACCATCATCGTCGGCTTCATCATGGGCGCGGCGGCCGGCTTCATCGGCGGCTGGGTGGACACGATCCTCTCCTTCATCGCCAAGATCCTGCTGACTTTGCCGCAGACGCCCGTGTTCATGATCCTCGCCGTGCGCATGGACATCAGCAACATGTTCGTCTTCGCGGCCATCCTCTCCCTGTTCAACTGGGCCGGCCTCGCCATGCAGATCCGCGCGCAGATCCTCTCGCTCAAGGAGCGCGATTTCATGCTCTGCGACAGGATGATGGGCATGAGCAACAGCTACATCATCTTCAAGGAGATCCTGCCCAACATCACCAGCTATCTGGCCATCAACTTCGTCATGACCATGTACAACGCCATCCTCATGAGCGTCGGCCTGATGCTGCTGGGTATCGTGAGCTACAAATCCACCAACTGGGGCGCGATGATCAACCTGGCCAAGGCTGCCAACGGCGGTCTGGTCGCCACGAGGGGCTATCTGAACATCTTCGCTCCGGTCGCCGTCATGGGCCTGTTCCAGATGGCCTGCATCTTCTTCTCCTCCGGTCTGGAAGAGATCATCAACCCGCGTCTGCGCGAGACCTGATACAGAAAGGAGTTGCACTGAAATGGATACCATCATCAATGTACATGATCTGTCGCTGCAATTCCCGCTGCGCTACGGCACAGTGCAGGCTCTGCGCAACGTCTCCATGGACATCCCCCGCGGCAAGGTAACGGCGCTGGTGGGCGAATCCGGCTCCGGCAAGACCACCCTTGCCACCGCGCTGATGAAGCTGGTCTCTTTCCCGGGCGAGATCACCAACGGCGAGGTACACTTCGAGGGCAAGGACGTGCTCAAGATGAGCGCGCAGGAGCTGCATCACTACCGCTGGGAGGACATCGCAATGGTCTTCCAGGCGGCGCAGAGCGCGCTCAACCCGGTCATGCGCGTGCAGGATATCATCATCGAGACCTATCTGGCCCACAAGCCCAAGACCCCGAAGAAAGAGATCATCGCAACGATCACGCGCCTTTTGGAGTTTGTGCGTCTGGAGCCCGAGCGCGTGCTCAACAGCTTCCCGCATGAGCTCTCCGGCGGCATGAAGCAGCGCGTCATGATCGCCTTCAGCGTGCTGCTCAACCCCAAGTTCCTCATTCTGGACGAGCCGACCACCGCGCTGGACGTCATCACGCAGGACTATATCTTCGAGATCCTCGCGCAGCTGCGCAAGGAGATGCAGCTGACGATGCTGCTGCTCACCCATGACATCTCCGTCGTGGCCAAGGTCTCCGATCGCATCGCCGTCATGTATGCCGGCAAGATCGTGGAAGAGGGCGATATCGTCAAGGTCTTCCAGAACCGCAGCCACCCCTACACCGCGCAGCTCATCGGCTCTGTCCCCTCCATCGCCGAGGACACCCCCTCGCAGATCGAGGCCACCAGCGCCCCGCTGGATCTGTTCAACCTGCCCAAGGGCTGTGCCTTTATCGACCGCTGCCCCTATGCGAAGCCCATGTGCCGCGAGCTTGACCCCCAGCCGGTCGAGCTGTCCGAGGATCACAAGGTCTTCTGCCATAAGTTCAGCAACCCTGCATATGAGGAGGAGGCGTTGATCCGTGAGCAAAGATGAAAAGAAGGTATTGATGTCGATCCAGGATATCAATATTGAATTCACCAAGAAGAAAAACGTGTTCTCCAAGGTGCAGCCGCTCAAGGTCATCCGCGATCTTTCGCTGGATATCCATGAAGGCGAGATCATCGCCGTCGTAGGCGAATCCGGCTGCGGCAAGACCACGCTGGGCAAGGCCATCTGCGGCCTGTATAAGCCCGCCAAGGGCAAGATCCTCTTCAACGGTAAGGACATCCAGAGCCTCTCCGGCGCGCAGTACGACGAATACCGCAACGGCGTGCAGATGGTGCAGCAGGACTCCTACGCCGCGCTCAACCCCGTGCGCACGATCTACGAATCCCTCTCCGGCCCGCTGCTGGAGAAGAAGATCGTCAAAAACGGCGCAGAAGCCCGCGCGCGCGTAGCCGAGCTGCTGCGCACGGTCGAGCTCAACCCGCCGGAGCTGTTCTTCGAAAAATACCCCCACCAGCTCTCCGGCGGCCAGCGCCAGCGCATCCTCATGGCGCGCGCCATCTCCCTGAGCCCGAAGCTGATCGTGGCGGACGAACCCGTCTCCATGATCGACGTCTCGCTGCGCATCTCCATCCTGAACCTGATGAGCCGCCTGAACAAGGAGCTTGGCATCGCCTTCGTCTACATCACCCACGATCTGGCCACGGCGCGCTATATCGCGCAGACCGGCAAGATCTGCGTCATGTACCTTGGCAAGCTGGTGGAATACGGCGACATCCTGCCGGTCATCCGCAACCCCATGCACCCCTATCTGCAGGTGCTGATCTCCGCCGTGCCCGTGCCGGATCCCACCATCGAGAAGGACAAAAAGCGCCTGCCGCTCAAGTCCATCGACATGCCCTCCATCGCCAACCCGCCCAAGGGCTGCCCGTTCAATCCGCGCTGCATCTATGCGGACGCAAAATGCGAACAGATGGACAAGGAGCTCGAACAGGCGGAGGACGGCCGCTTCGTGGCATGCCATCACTACAAAAACCTTGAAGAGCGCCGCAAGGCCTTCACGGGAGAGAGCGTATGAGCAAGCCCAAGAAAGAAAAGCCTGCCTCTCCCCTGCCGTTGGACAAGCTCGAGCGCAACACGTTCACGCTCTCGGTGCTCGTGGTGCTCATAGGCCTGTTCTGCCTGCCTCATGTTGAACAGGGCGGCGACACCTTCTATGTGCTGCTGCTCGTCTTCCTGCTCAACGCGCTGCTGCTCTTCTGGGTCGTCAGCCGCATCGTGCGGCGGGCGCTCGACGAGAAAAAGGAGCGAAAAAAATAACCCCTTCGCATACAAAATCCCCCTCTCGGCACAGGCTCATAGCCATGCCAAGAGGGGGGATTTTGCATATGCCCCTCCACCGCGCAGAGAAGCTCACTTGAGATCGTTGACATAATATCCGTCTATTCCACGACATTTGAAAAGAAAAAACATCCGGCAGGATCTGATACGATCCTGCCGGATGTACTGGCTGATCCGGTCGATTGTGATACAAGGGACTCTTTGCACCCGTTTGAAAAACCAGGGTGCATTTTTGCGCCGAACCACCTATTTACATTTTTTCCTCGCTCTGTGGATTATGTTCAATTGCGGATTCGCTTCTCTTCTCGGGTGTTCTGGTTCCAGCGCTTGCTCCGCAGCAGAAAATCGATGCTGAAGATCAGTGCTGCGATCACCGCAAATGTCCACAACCATATCCACACGGGGATCCATCCATTTCGGCCGAAAGATTTATTCTTCCGTCAGTTCTTCCACCAGCGGAATATTGCGGATGCCCGCGGGCGTCAAACGGTAAGATTCCGTCCAGAAACTATCCTCGGTGCGCCACGCGTCCGGGCCGATCCATGTATTGGAATACTCGGTGCGGTGCAGCGGTCCGAAGGCGTTTTCACGGGTATTGAGCAACGTAAAGTCCAGCTGATGCTTTCCGGCTTCCACATGGCCGATCTCCAGCACATAGGGCGGATAGATCACATAGCCCACAGGCTTGCCGTCCAGTTCCACGCGCACCATCGCGCCGTTGTAGTGCGGCACCGTCACGCGCAGGCTGCCGCCTTCGGTGACAATGGGCACCTGATACGCCACATTGCCCGTGTAATGAGGCAGCTTCTGACGGGAAATATCATCAAAGCCAAGCTTTGCGGCCTTGGGAACAATGGTACGGCGCCCGCCGGCGATCTCCACGCCAAAGTCGCCCAACAGATAGCACCATTCAACATTGGTGCGGCGGCCGAAGGGCAGCGTGACTTCCAGCACGTTTTCACCGGGATTCAGCGCGGGCAGAGCCACCGTTCCAAGGCATTTGTCCACAAACCATCCGTCGGGCCTTGCCTGCACTGTCTGTCCGTTGAGCACGATCTTCGCCGCGTCAGCGTCCTCCAGCGCCAGCTTCGCGCCATTCACAGAGATCTCGCTGTACACGCGGAAGCGCAGACGCACTTCATGCTCCGCTTTCTCCTCCTGCACCACCCACGGCTGCACTACCGCGCCCTGACGGTTGGGCCAGCCAAGCTGGCTGCGCAGCACGTTATCGGCACGGAGCAGCTCCTGCGCAGGCTGATATTCGCCGTTGTCCAGCGCAAATTCCGCCTTGTCCAGCAAAACTGCATTGGGCTCATCCAGACGGTAATCCACCATTTCCGGCACCGGCAGCCTGCGCACGGCCTTGATCGCCTTTTTCTCTTTGGGCCGGCTCTGCACGCAATCGCCGTCCAGGCGCAAAAGCAGGCTGTCGTAATCGTACAGCTCGGCGTTCACAACGGTCTTGCCGCCATTGACAACCGCGTTCACGGGGCAGATCGCGCCGGTCTGGGTATCATACAGTTCAACGGCGAACGTTCCCTGCAGCGTGATGCGGATCTTCTGGCTCTTGACCACATCCTTGCACACCGGCTCCTCCGCATGGGCCACGAACAACCACAGGCTGTTGCCGTCCTGACGCAATTGATGGATCAGGTTTTCGGTGCGGCTTCCGTTTTCGTTGCGGATATCCAGAATGCGCACATCCTCCAGCGCGTTCATCAGCTCCTCGCGGTCGAAGGCGCAGCGCCGGGCATTGGCCCACAGCACACGGCCGCGCGCGCTGGGAATCGCATCCACCAGTTCAGGCGCATTGCCCAGGAACAGCAGCTTGCCGCCATCAGCAAGGAAGCCCTCCAGCCGTTCCATCGTGGTGCCGCGCAGGGTCTCGCAGCCGGGCACAATGATGACGTCGTAGGCCATTTCGCCCACCTTGAGAGGCGCAGCGCCCTTTTCGCACAGCTCGGGCAGCAGAGATTCGCTGATGAAGTCAAAATCAACGGTGCCCTTGAGCAGCCAGTCGGTCAGGTTCCGGAACTGTCTGTCCAACTGATTCCGGATGCCGAAGGTCTGTTCAGCGGGGCCCCAGTGCAGCCAATAGCTTTCCACGGGATGGATCACGCCCACGCGTACCAGCGGACGTCCACGAGTGAGGGCGGTGTTGACGCGAGCAAAGTGATCCTCCACCACGCGGTAATCCTTCCACCACGGGGACTGATAATTCATGGAGGCGGGATAATCGCGCTTGGCCTCGCCCTTCATGCTCACCCAGCTCAGGTGATGCACACGCACGGTCACGCCCAGCGCCGCCTGCCAGTCGCCGTGCAGCTTGTGGCCGCGCATGTCAAACGCCCAGCCGGTCACGCCGTAGAGCTCGCTCAATACGCCCGGACGGCCGTACTGATGTGCGGCGGACTGCGCCTGCTTGGCCGTGGTCAATTCGAAATGCGCGCACAGCATATCGATGCCGGGCAGCTGGAAGGCGCGGTAGGAGCGCATGGTCTCACCCAGCGACGCCGTCTGGCTGCTCAGCCACGGCTCTTCCATCATATGGCCGGTCAGCATCAGGTTGTGCTCGCTGCACCACTTGCCGCACTGGTCGGCAAAGGCCTGCGCGAAGCGCTCGGCAATATGATCGTGATAGTGATAGCGGATCAGCGAACGCTCGTTGTCCGGCAGTTCCCACAGAAGCTCCGGCAGATGAGCCACGATGTCCTCGCCGTATACCTCGCGGAAGGTTTCGGGCACATCATCCGACCACGGCAGCATCACATCGCGCTCCTCGCGTGCAAAGCCGAGGGTCTGCTTGTGGCTGAACTGGGGCTCATCCGTAAAAATGGCCGGCACTACGCCGCCGAAATCCGAGCCGCAGGTTTCCAGATACCGCTCATAGGTCACTTCGATGAAGCGCTGAATGGCCTTTTTGTCCAGGGTGTTGACGTAGGTCTGGTTGTTATACCAGGGATTGGAAGGATCGGTTTCCACATAGGCATACCACTTGCGCCCCTCAGCTTCCTCCTCGGGAGCGATGAGCTTAGCGGACTGCAGGCAGTCATTTTCATCCAGCACCACGTCATAGCAGCCCAGCAGATAGCCGTTGTTGCTGCGGCCGCTGCGGCCGGAGGAGTAGGTGATCTGCTTTTCCGACTCGCTCTCGCCATAGGGATGCACCGTCATCATCAGGTGGCGGGCACGGTACTGCAGATCCTTGGTCACAATGCCGCCGGCTGCGCCGCTGGGCCAGCGGTCTTCGTCATAGAGCCACGCCAGCATCTTTTCATTGCGACACTTTTCCACGCACGCCTTGATCAGCGCCATATGCTCATCGCTCAGATAGGTCGTGGCCATGCCCGTGCGAACGTGCATATGCGCGCCGCCAAGGCCCATCTCCTTCAATACATCCAACTGCCTGAGCAGCTCTTCTTCTTCAAGTTCACAGTTCCATGCCCAAAACGGCGTTCCACGGTATTCGCTGCCGGGATTGCGGAACAGTTCCTTGTCGAGAAACGGATCGTTTTTCCTTGGGTAAAGCATCGTTGATTGCCCCTCTGTTCAGATTGGATGACCTGAAAACGCTATGATCATCCTATGGGTATTATACATCAAGCACTTACGCCAGCACAACCTGCGCGTTTTCGCCCTCAAAGGGTACGCAAACCTTCACGAAATCGCCCTCGCGCACCGCTTCCGCCTGCGCGCCCTGCACGCTGACGACTTTACCCGCAAATCCCGGCGCATAGACCGTATATTTCACATCCAACACTACTCTCAAACCGGTTCTGCCTGCATGCCGTTCGCTAACACGATTGTTTTAGATGGTAATCAATCCTATGTGCATAGAACCGTTCCTTAAAATTATACATCTGATACTCTTCCTGTGCAGCGTTCAAGCAATCCGGCTAAAAACTTAAGAATCTATTTGATCGCTGTCGTTACTCCGGACGATTCCTCTTTACTTCGGACGTCTTCCTCCAATCGTCCAAAGTGGGTGCATTTCTGATCGCCGTCCGAAACTCTTTCAACCCAAACGCTTCCCAGAAGACGAAAAAGACCGGCAGGGAGCACTCCCATACC